>JAEZHS010000781.1 GCA_023436825.1 Pseudomonadota bacterium
GCAGGAGCCGCCGCCGCGGCGATCGGGGCGGCGGCCGGCGCCGCCACCGTCACGGTCTGGCGCGCCACACGGATACGCTTGTCGCCGTCGGCCAGCTCGATCTCGCCGAGATGGGTCTCGTGCAGGAGCTGCGCCAGCTTGCGGACGAACTCGGTATCCATCTCGAATTTTGCCATGGACGAACGCTCCGAGGGGTTGGTCAGCGCGCCAGCAGGCGGGAGAGGGCCTGCAGCGCCAGAAGGTAGCCGTGGCTGCCCAGCCCGGCGATCACGCCGACCGCAGCCGGGCTGATATAGGAGTGGTGACGGAAGCTTTCACGCTTGTAGATATTGCTGAGATGCACTTCCACCACCGGCAGCTCGGCGGCGTTCAGTGCATCGAGCAGGGCCACCGAGGTGTGGGTGTAGGCGCCGGCATTGATGACGATGGCGGCATTGGCCTCGCGCGCGGCCTGGATGCGGTCGACCAGCGCGCCCTCGTGGTTGCTCTGGAAGAATTCGATTTTTATCCCCAGGCGGTCGGCCTCGTCGCGGCAGGCCTTCTCGACGTCGGCGAGAGTCTCGCGTCCGTAGATCTCCGGCTGCCGCTTGCCCAGCATGTTGAGATTGGGCCCGTTGAGCACCAGCACCGGCTTTCTTGCCGGCGGGCGCCGGGCGGCCTTTGCGGCCAAATCCTGCCTCCCCGTCCTTGAAGTGTCGGGCCTTATAGCATGGCGAATCCGAGCCACAAGGCAGGCCGGAGCGCGGTCTTGGCATGCGCAAACAGCCGGTCCGTCAGTGCATCGAAGCTGCGTCTTTCCTCCGCGGTCAGCACCTTATAAAGGCGCTCCTCGTAGTCGAGCGCGATCGGCACGATGCGGGCATGCATGGCCCGGCCGCGGGCGCTGAGCCGGAGCGAGGCGCGGCGGCGGTCGGCCCGGTCGGTCGCCCGCTCGACCAGGCCTCGTTTCATCAGGCCCGCCACCGCCCGGCTCACCGCCACCTTGTCCATGATGATGCGCTGCCCCACATCGGAGGCGGTCAGAGGGGCGAAGCGGCCCAGGGCCGCCATCACCCGCCACTGCGTCACCGTGAGGCCGAACGGTTCGGCGTACAGGTCGTGCAACGATTCCGACACGATTTGCGCCAGAATCGAGAGTCGATAGGGGAGAAAATTCTCCAGTTCGAGGGCTTGCGAAGGGCTGGGCATAATAGTTACATTTGAAACTAATTCACCATCCGGGTCAAATTCGGGAGGTCGGCATGGCCAGTGTAATCGAACCCACCGCCGCGATCGGCGAGGTCAATCCCATGGGCACCGACGGCTTCGAGTTCGTCGAATACGCAGCGCCCGATCCGGCCGCTCTCGGCGCGCTGTTCGAGAGCATGGGCTTCGTGCGGGTCGCCAGGCACCGCTCCAAGGACGTCTCGCTCTATCGCCAGGGCGACGTGAACTTCATCGTCAACGCCGAGAAGGACAGCTTTGCCCAGGGCTTCGCCCGGGTGCACGGCCCGTCGATCTGCGCCATCGCCTTCCGCGTCAAGAACTCGGCCTTCGCCTACAGGCGGGCGCTGTCGCTCGGCGCCTGGGGCGTCGAGGGCAGGGTCGGCCCGATGGAGCTCAACATCCCGGCGATCAAGGGCATCGGTGATTCGCTGATCTATCTTGTCGACCGCTACGGCGAGCGCGGCACGATCTACGACGTCGATTTCGAGTACCTGCCGGGCGTCGGCCACGATCCGAAGGGCGTCGGGCTCACCTACATCGACCATCTGACGCACAACGTGCATCGCGGCCGCATGGACGAGTGGGCCGAGTTCTACGAGCGGCTCTTCAATTTCCGCGAGATCCGCTACTTCGACATCGAGGGCAAGCTCACCGGGCTGAAATCCAAGGCGATGACCAGCCCGTGCGGCAAGATCCGCATCCCGATCAACGAGAGCACCGACGACAAGTCGCAGATCCAGGAGTATCTCTCGGCCTATCACGGCGAGGGCATCCAGCACATCGCGCTCGGCACCGACGACATCTACGAGACGGTCGAGACGCTGAAGACCAAGGGCGTGCCTTTCCAGACCGTGCCCGACACCTACTATGAGCAGGTCGACACCCGCCTGCCGGGCCATGGCGAGGACCTGAAGCGTCTCGCCGCCGACCGCATCCTGATCGACGGCGCGCCGACGAAGGGCGGCGGGCTCCTGCTGCAGATCTTCACCCAGACCGTGATCGGTCCGATCTTCTTCGAGATCATCCAGCGCCGCGGCAACGAGGGTTTCGGCGAGGGCAACTTCCGCGCCCTGTTCGAGTCGATCGAGCTCGACCAGATCCGCCGCGGCGTGCTGAAGGGATAAGGAGGAAACCATGGCGAAGAATTGGATTCCGCTGCGCCAGGTCGAGGGCACCGCCTCGCGGCAGGCCCATGTCCGCCTGCCTGCGGGCACCTACGAGCGTGAGATCAGCAAGGAAGGCTTCTTCGGCCCTTCGGCGCAGTTCCACCACAAGCACAAGCCGACCGACTGGATCGAGTTCGACGGCGCCATCCGCCCGCGCGCCTTCGACCTCAACAAGCTGGTCGCCGGCAAGGGCAGTCCCTGGGCCTCGCAGCCGGTGCTGACCAACGGGCACATCCAGGTGCGCATCTGGAAGCTCGAGCAGGCGATGGACGAGCTGGCGCGCAACAGCGACGGCGATCAGCTGCTGTTCATCCACGAAGGAGAGGGCGCGCTATTCTGCGACTACGGCCATCTCGACTACCGCGACGGCGACTACATCATGATCCCGCGCGGCACGATGTGGCGGCTGGCGCCCGCCAAGCCCACGACCTCGCTGATGATCGAGGCGACCAATGACCATTTCACCCTGCCCGAGAAGGGCCTGGTCGGCCGACATGCGATCTTCGATCCGGCGATGCTCGACACGCCCAGGCTCGACGACGCCTTCAAGGCGCAGCAGGACGAGCGCGCCTGGAAGGTCTCGATCAAGCGGCGCGGCCAGCTGTCGACCGTCACTTTCCCGTTCAATCCGCTGGATGCGATCGGCTGGCATGGCGATCTCAGCGTCGTGCGCATCAACTGGCGGGACCTCCGGCCTCTGATGAGCCATCGCGCCCATCTGCCGCCGTCGGCACACACGACTTTCGTAGCCGGCCGGTTCGTGGTCTGCACCTTCGTGCCGCGGCCGTTCGAGAGTGACCCGGAGGCGCTCCGCCTGCCGTTCTTCCACAACAACGATGATTTCGAGGAGATCATCTTCTATCACAAGGGCAGCTTCTTCAGCCGAGACAACATCCATCCCGGCATGATGACGGTGCACCCGTCGGGCTTCACCCACGGCCCGCATCCCAAGGCCTTCAACGCCGCGACCAGGACGCCGGCCAGCGGCGGCCGGACCGAGACCGATGAGGTCGCGGTCATGATCGACACCCGCGACGCCATCGACATCGCCGCCATGCCGGCCGGCGTGGAGTTCGAGGGCTACGTCAAGTCGTGGCGGCCGCCCGAGGTCAAGCAGGCGGCGGAATAGGACGGAGACGCCGCGGCCGCCGGACGTCTCCCTCATATTCCTCTCCCCCTTTGGGGGAGAGGAGGCATGAGGATCATCGCTAGGTCGACAAGGGAAGGAAGCAATGAAGCTGGGCTCTCTCAAGGAAGGCGGCCGTGACGGCACGCTGGTCGTGGTTGATCGCGCGCTGAAGAAGGCCATTCGCGCCACGACGGTCGCGCCGACGCTGCAGAAGGCGCTCGACGATTGGGCGACAGCAGAGCCGAAGCTCCGTGCGCTCGCCCGGCAGCTTGCCGACGGCAAGGCCGCCGACGCCTTCGATCTCGATACCAAGGCGCTCGCGGCGCCCCTGCCGCGCGCCTATCAATGGGCCGATGGCTCGGCCTACGTCGTGCATGTCGAGCTGGTGCGCAAGGCGCGCGGCGTCGAGATGCCGCCCAGCTTCTGGACCGATCCGCTGATGTACCAGGGCGGCTCCGATTCCTTCATCGGGCCCAACGACAACATCGAGGCGATCGACGAGGCGCATGGCATCGATTTCGAGGGCGAGATCGGCGTGATCGTCGACGATGTGCCGATGGGTGTGTCGCCCGAGGCGGCGCGCCGGCACATCAGGCTGGTCACCATCCTCAACGACGTTTCGCTGCGCAACCTCATCGTCACCGAGCTGGCCAAGGGCTTCGGCTTCTTTCACGGCAAGCCCGCCACGGCCTTCGCCCCGGTCGCCGTCACGCCCAACGAGCTGGGCGACGCGTGGGACGGCGGCAAGCTCGACCTGCCGCTGATCTCGACCCTGAACGGCAAGGAGTTCGGCCATCCCAACGCCGCCACTGACCTCACCTTCGATTTCGGTCAGCTCATCGCCCATGCCGCGAAGACGCGTCATCTGGAGGCGGGGACGGTCGTGGGCTCGGGCACCGTCGCCAATCGCGACGCCGGCGTCGGCTGCTCCTGCATCGCCGAGCGGCGCGTGCGCGAGACCATCGACAACGGCAAGCCTGCGACGCCGTTCATGGCGTTCGGCGATCGCATCCGCATCGAAATGTTCGATCGCGCCGGCCAATCGATCTTCGGCGCCATCGACCAGAAAGTCGCGCGCTACACGCCCTAGCTCAAGGGCCCGCGGTCCCTTGATCAGACCGCCGCCCGACGCTAGGGACACTCTCGTCCAGGCGGAGGCGGTCATGAAGCTCATCGGCTATTTTCGTTCGTCGGCGGCGTTTCGCGTGCGCATCGCGCTCCACTACAAGGGCATCAAGGTCGAGCACGCCTCGCGCCATCTGCGCAAGGGCGAGCAGGCGGCACCCGACTATGTCGCGCTCAATCCGCAAAAACTGGTGCCGGCCCTGGTCCTCGATTCCGGCGAGGTGCTGACCCAGTCGCTGGCCATCCTGGAATACCTCGAGGAAATACATCCCGACCCGCCGCTGCTGCCCAAGGATCCGGTCGGCCGCGCCCGCGTGCGGGCGCTGTCGCTGATCGTGTCGGCCGACATCCATCCCATCCAGAACCTGCGGGTCATGGCGTACTTGCGCGAAAAGTTCGGCCAGACCGAGGAAAGCGCCTTCGCCTGGTCGCGCCACTGGATCGAGACCGGCTTCGAGGCCTACGAGGCCACCATCGCGAGCGATCAGCGGACCGGCGCCTTCAGCCACGGCGACACGCCGACCTTCGCCGACCTCTGCCTGGCGCCGCAGGTGTTCAACGCCCAGCGCTTCAAGGTCGACATGGCGCGCTATCCGACAATCCAGCGCATCCACGCCACCTGCATGCAGCATCCGGCTTTCGATGCCGCCCAGCCCTCCAAGCAGCCGGACGCCGAACCGTGAGAAAACGCGCCATCGCGCTGATCGCTGTCGTCGTTCTCGCCGGTGCGGCAATCGTTGCCGTACCGGTGATCGAGCGGCACGCCGCAGCGGGCATCAAGAGTGAGATCGAGCGCGGCGGCGCGGCCAACGTCGACGACGTGAGCGTGGGCCTGTTTGCCCGGCGCGTCACGCTCGTTAATCTGAAGTCCAAGAGCGCCGAGTCTGAGCTGAGCATCGGCCGCTGGGAGGCGTCGGGGCTGGCCTGGCCGATCGGCGAGCTGCTGGCCGGCCGCACGCCGCTGGCCGGCTTCGGCTGGGGCGATCCGCTGAGCGCCGGTCGCGTCGAGCTCGAGCACGCGGCCATCGCCGACCGGGCGACCGGCGGGCGATGGAGCGTGGACGCCCTGGTCATCGACGGCTTCGATCTCGCGCGCTACGACGCGACCTACGACGGGACGTTCCAAATTGCCGTGCTCACCGCCCGCGCGATGGGCGCGCTCGCCGTGCGTCGCCTCGAGCAGCGCAACGCCCGCGTCACGCTGCCGGGCACCGGCGAGGTGGCCGGCCTGGCATCGGTCGTACTGGAAGGCTACGAGCGCGGCGTCATCGCCACGTTGGCGATGGCCGGCATGGACGTCGCTTCAGGCGAGGGCCAACCCGCACAGTTCAGCGTCGCCGAGACCAAGGCGGCCAAGGTCGACTTCGGTCGAGTCATCGCGGCGATGTCGTCCGACAAATGGTTCCCTGGTGCGCCGTCGGGCCGCATCCGCATCGACAAGGCCGAGGCGACGGGTTTCGGCGGCGAGCTGTTCAAGCGGTACGGTCTCTCGCTCGGCGCGGTCAGCTTCCAGACGGCGCAGGTCCGGGACAAGGTGAGCCGCACGCGAATGCACATCGAAGGGTTCGTGCTGGCGCCGCCATTGCGTGGCCTGGAGGGGCTGTCGCTGCGCATGGCCCTGCAGTCGATGGGCCTCAAGGAAGTGAAGGCCGATTTCGACTGCTACGGCACCGAAGACCAGGGCAAGGGCGAGCTGACGCTCGATCACTGCGCGCTGGTCGGCCCGGGGCTGGGTGAAATCGAGCTTTCCGCACGCATCGTCAACGCCGATGCCGTCTTCTGGAACGCGCTCGACGAGAGCGACCTGCTGGCGCTGCAGGATTCGACGGCGGCGCTCGGTTCGGCCCGGCTGGTGCTGGCCGACAAGAGCCTGCTCGAGCGCAGCCTGCGCGCCATCGCCAGCATGACCGGCCAGCCGGCGGCGACATTGCGCGGCAACTGGGCGCGCGAGGTGCGCCGCTATCAGCCGGCCGGCGTGCTGATCTCCCAGTCGATGACCCAGCTCCTGGACACCGTCGCGCGCTTCGTCGAGCAGGGCGGCACGCTCGTCATCGAAGCCAAGCCCGAGCCCCCCGTGGGCTTCGACAAGTTGGAGTACCTGCTGAATCCCGGCGCCGACCTCGTCAGCACGCTGGGCCTCAAAACCACGTTGTTGCGTTAGAGCGTGATGGGTTGAAGTTTGGCATATCCTGCCTGAGCGAAGTAGTTGGAGCATTCGGCAGGGGATGTGAGGGGCAAGATTTCGGCGACGGCGTCAAGGACGGCCTCGGCCGTGCGCTTGGCGG
>JAEZHS010000615.1 GCA_023436825.1 Pseudomonadota bacterium
CGCCAAGCCCTTCGGCCACCATCGCGACGATGGCATCGATGGGCGCCACTTCGTAGGCTGGGCGCTTTTCGGGGCAGATCTTGCGCACATACTGCGCGGCGATCCGGCCACCGGTAAGCGACGAGTCGTACTTCACCCAGTGATAGCGCCGCAACAGCTGCTGCGCCGTGCTGCCTTCCGCCTCAGGCGAAGCGATCAGCACGAAGGGTTCGCGCGCCAAGTCACGCCAGCTCAGGCGCACGGAGCCGCCGTTCAGCGGCCGCACAACCACAGCCGCGTCGATGCGGCCCGCGTTCAGCTCGGTCTGGAGCTGTGCGCTGACGGCTAGACGCAGTTGCACCGTCAGGCCGGGATGGCGTTGGCGCAGCAGCCGCAGCGCGCGCGGCAGCACGGAGCTCTGCACGCTCATGAAGGCTCCGAGCCTCAGGACACCTGACACAGCCAGACTGCTGCGGGCACGAAAGCTTTCGATAATCGCCAGCGCGTTGCCCGAGGCGGCGGCCAGGTCGCGGGCGAACGACGTCGGCACGGCGCTGCGCCCCGAGCGATCGAACAAAGGGCGACCGAAGTACGCTTCCAGCTGCTTCATCTGCAGGCTCACGGCGCTGGGCGTAAGCCCCACCTCCGCCGCGGCAGCCGTGAAGCTACCGGTCGCCAGAACCGAACCGAGCGTGTCGAGGGCTGCCAGTTTCATTGAGGAAACCTCAAAGGTCACTTAACAAAGATTCGCTTTTCTGATGGTAGCAGCCGCAGCTACCGTGGGCTGCCCACTCACGCGAAGTGTTTTCTCCCCGCATGGCGGCAGCGGCCGCATGGAAGGACCCGCATGTTCACCCGCGTTCCCCGCCGCCCTCTTGTGGCCGTCGCGGCGCTCTGCCTCGGCCTTATCGGGGCCGCAGGTGCACAGGCCGAAGCTGATTGGCCCAACAAACCGGTGCGCCTCGTCGTGCCCTTTGCCCCTGGCGGCAGCAACGACGTGATCGCGCGTCGGCTGGCGCAGAGCCTCATTACGGCACTGGGCCAGTCCTTCATCGTGGACAATCGCGCCGGCGCTGGCAGCGTCATAGGCTCCCAGTCCGTCGGCAACTCACCCGCCGACGGTTACACGCTGCTGTTCGTTTCCGGTTCGCTGGCCACCACAGCCGCCGTTCAGAAGGTGCCCTACGACCCGGTGACGGCCTTCGAGGCTGTGACGCGCGTCGCCTCGGCGCCTTTCGTCATCGTGACCCGCGAAGGCTTCCCGGCGAAGAACGTGCAGGAGTTGGTGGCCTATGCAAAGCAGAACCCGGGCAAAATCAACTACGGAAGTGCCGGCCTGGGCGACAGCACACAGCTCGCCACGGAGCTGTTCAACAACACGACCGGCATCATGATGACCGGCATCAACTACAAGGGCATCGCGCCTGCGCAGATGGACATGCTCGCCGGCCGCTTCGACCTCGTGATCACCACGATTGCCTCCGTGCGCGGCTCCATCGCGGAGAAGCTGCCCATGCTGGCCTTTACTGGCGCCCAGCGCGATGCCGACTATCCGACGGTACCCACTGTCGCGGAGGCCGGCATCGACTACGTGGTCGACGTCTGGTGGGGCCTGTTCGGGCCGGCCGGCCTGCCGCCGGCCATCCGCGACCGCTTGAACCGCGAGGTGGCGAAGATCCTCGCGGAGAAGGACTTCGCCGACTTCCTCAAAAGCTCCGGCGCGATCCCGTCACCTTCCACGCCGCAGGAGCTGCGCGACGATGTGGCGAAGGATGTGGCGCGCTGGACCGACACGGCGCAGCGCTCGGGCATCTCGCAGAAGTGATCGGCGCCGCTCCCACCATGAACACTCTCCCCAAAACGACCGCCGCAGAACCGCTGGCCGGCGTGCGCATTCTCGATCTGAGCGGCTACATCGCGGGGCCCTACGGCTGCACGCTGCTGGCCGACCAAGGCGCCGAGGTGGTGAAGATCGAGCCGCCCGAGGGCGACAACCTGCGCAAGTACCCCTCCACCCTGACCGCGGAGGGCCGCGCCTTCATCGGTGTGAACCGCGGCAAGCTAGGCATCTCGCTGGACCTCAAGAAGCCGCGGGGGCGCGAGGTGCTGTTGCGCCTTGTGCGTTCGGCGGACGTGCTGGTGCACAACTTCCGGCCCGCTGTGCCGGCGCGTCTGGGCATCGACTACCTGGCATTGCGGGCCGTCAACCCTCGCCTCATCTACTGCACGCTCAATGGCTACGGCAACAGCGGTCCGCTGAAGGACAAGGCCGGCTACGATCAGGTGCTGCAGACGATGACGGGCATCTGCGCCCTGCAGGGCTCGGCGCAGGAACCGGAGATCGTCTACGGCTCTGTGGTGGACTACTACGCCGCCGCGCTGCTCGCGGGCGGCGTATCGTCTGCGCTGTTCCGGCGCGAGCGCACCGGCGAAGGCCAGGCCGTCAACATTTCGCTGCTGCGCAGTGCGCTGGCGATGCAGTCCGCGCGCCTCGTGTGGGCCGAGGGCGAAGACCGTGACGTGTACCGCGACATGCGATCCGGCGGAATCACCGGCCTGCATCCCACGCGCGCCGGCTATCTCTACATCTCCGCCAACACGCCGCATTTCTGGCAGGCCCTGTGCGAGCTGGTCGGCCTTTCTCAACTGGCGAACGACAACCGCTACGACACCGTGCGCAAGCGCGCCCAACGCGCCGACGAGATCGTGCCCCTCCTCCGTCAGGCCTTGCAGCAGCGCACCGCGCTGGAATGGGAGGCCCTGTTCGGCGAGCGCGTGCCCTGCGCCGCGGCGCGCGAGGTGGAGGACATGTTCGACCATCCGCAGGTCCTGGCCGAGAACATGGTGCAGCGCTTCGAGCATCCGCTGGTGGGCAGCTACCTCGGCTTCGCGCGGGCGGTGACGTTCGACGCCGACGCAGCCGGGCCGGCGCGGGCCGCGCCGGCCTTCAGCCAGCACTCGGAGGACGTGCTGCAAGACGCGGGTTACACGCCCGAGCAGGTCGCGCAGCTGCGCCGCGAAGGAGTGCTGGCATGAGCGACGCTTCAGACGACGACGCGCGCGAGATCGCAGCCGTCCAGCAGGCGATCGGCGCTACGGCGCCGCGCCTGCACGGAATCGCCAGCCGCAGCCAGGGCGACAAGATCGCGGTCGAAGTGCTGCGCCTGAACGACACCGTACGGGCAGGCGCAGCGGGCCGCATCGACTTCAGTGCGCAGCCGACAGACTTCCCTGCACTGTTGCTCGCACGTGCCGACATTTTCGACGAGGAGGCCGAGTGAACGTGCCGGCGGAAGCCCTGCGCTGGCCGATCGCGCGCGTCGCAGCCGCGCTACGTGCAGGCGAATTCACCAGCGAGGCGCTCACCGCAACAGCCCTGGAGCGCGCACGCGCGCAGCAGCCGCGGCTGAACGCCTTCCTCGAGATCCGCGCTGACGAGGCGCTGCAGCAAGCGCGCGAGCGCGACCGCGAGGCGGCGCGTGGCGCCTGGTGCGGGCAACTGCACGGCGTTCCTCTGGCGCACAAGGATTGCTTCGATCGCGAAGGTCGAGCCATGACGGTTGGCTCTCGCGTGATCGACGGTCGGCCGGCCCGTCGCACGGCCACCGTTCTGCGCCGGCTGGAGGAAGCAGGGGCCGTGGACCTCGGCCCACTCCACCTCAACGAGATGGCGGCCGGCCCCACAGGCCAGAATCCGCACTGGGGCGATTGCCGCAACAGCGTGGACCCGCAGCGCATCTCGGGCGGCTCTTCCAGCGGCTCCGGGACGGCGGTCGGCGCCGGCCTCGTGTTCGGTTCCCTAGGCTCGGACACCGGTGGTTCTATCCGGCTGCCGGGCTCCATGAACGGGCTATTCGCATTGAAGCCCACCTACGGGCTCGTGTCCCGCACCGGCTGCTTCCCGCGTGCCTTCTCGCTTGATTGCGTGGGCCCGCTGGCCCGCTCGGCGGAGGACTGCGCGCTGCTGCTGGAGGCCGTGGCCGGCCCTGACGCCGCGGATCCGAGCAGCACCGCGGCCGCCGTGCCCGACTGCACCCGGGCGCTGGCCGGCGAGGCGCGCGGCAGTCGCCTGGGCGTGCTCGCGTTCGCGACGGACATCGATCCGCAAGTGGCGCAGGCCTTCGGCGCACTCCTCGCCGCCGCTTCGGCACGCTACGGGGCGCTGCCGGAGGTGGCTTTCGAGGGCCTGGGCGCCTGCTACGCCATGGCCGACATCATATCCAAGGTAGAGGCTGCCACGCTGCACGGCGAATGGATGCGCCAGCGGCCCGAGCGTTACTCGCAGGCCGTGTACGCTCGCACCGAGCCGGGGTTGCACGTGCCGGCGGTGCGCTACCTGGAATCACTGAATGCGCGCGCGGTATTCCTGCGCGAATTCCTGGACGGCCCGATGGCGGACGCCGACGTGCTGTTGTGTCCCACCGTGCCGGTGCCCGTGCCCACGTGCGAGGAAGCCGACATGGAGGCGCAAGGCCGCGTGTTCGGCGTGGTGGCGCAGCTCACGGGGCACGCAGTTGGTCGGCCGGCCCTTCGGCGAGGCGCGGCTGCTCGCCGTGGCGCACGCGCTAGCCGCCGACATCGGCTGGCGTTCAATCGTGCGGGGCGATGCGGCATGATGCCATGGCAGTCTTACCTCAGTGATGCTGACCGCGCGGTGCTCGCGCGCGGCAAGTTCGGCGCCCGCATGGGCTTCGGCGCGCGGCCTGCCGTCGTGGTGATCGACGCGCAGCGCTACATGGTCGGCGAACGCGGCCACGATGCCGAGTGGCCCTCAAGCTGCGGCGAGACCGGCCGGGCGGCGCTTGCGCACATCGCCGCCATCGTCGCCGCGGCGCAAGCTAGCCGCGTGCCTTGCTACTTCACCCGCTTCGAGGTGGAGCGCGACGGCTCCGATATCGGGGTGTATGGGCGAAAGCGTGCGCTGCTCGACAGCGAGCACTGGTGCCTGGCCGGGACGCGCGGCGCCGAGCTGGTGCCGCAGCTGCAGCCCGCGGCAGGCGACGTGGTGTTCGTGAAGAAGAAGCCCAGCGGCTTCCACGGGACGCCGCTGCTCGGCTATCTCGTGAACCGGCAAGTCGATACGGTGATCGTCACCGGCGGTGCTACCAGCAACTGCGTACGCGCCACGGTGTTCGACGCCTCGTCGTACAACTTCCGTACCATCGTGCCGCAGGAGGCGGTGTTTGACCGCATCCCAATCTCGCACGCGATCTCGCTGTTCGACATGGACCGGCAGTTTGCCGATGTCGTCACGGCTGTCGACACGGTCACCTACCTGCAAGGCGTAGGCGCGGGGGGCTGCCGGATGCGTAGCAAGCTGTTCGTTCCGGCCTCACGGCCGGAGCTGTTCTTCAAGGCGCTGCGTGGTCCGGCCGATGCCGTCTCCTTCGACCTAGAGGACGCGGTCGAGGAGGGCGCCAAGCCCGCGGCTCGCGGCCATCTGGCGGCGCTGTTCGCTGGCGGCCGCGCTGCCATGGGCGACAAGCGGATTGTCGTGCGCGCCAACGCGGTGGAAACGGCGCACTTCGCGGCCGACCTGGAAATCGTTGCGTGCGAGGCGGTGGACATACTGAACTTACCAATGGTGGAAAGTGCCGCCACGGTGCGCGACGCTGTCTCGGCGTTGGAGCGCATCGAACGGCGGCACGGGCTTGCGGCCCGCATCGGCATCCTAGTCAACATCGAGTCGGCGCGCGGGCTGCGGCTGGCGACGGAGATCGCGGCGGCGCACCCGCGGGTAATGGGCCTGCAGATCGGCTACGGCGACCTGTTCTCGCCACTGGGCATTGCGATGGCTGAGCCGTCAGCGACTCAGGCGGTGCGCTTCGCGGTGCGGCTAGCCGCCGGTGAAGCGGGTATTGATGCTTGGGACGGCGCCTACGTAGATATCAAGAATCCGGAGGGCTTCGTCAGCGATGCCCGGGCAGCGCAGCGCCTCGGCTTTGCCGGCAAGAGCTGCATCCACCCCAGCCAAGTGGCCCAGGCCAACGACGTGTTCCGTCCCAGCCAGGCGGAGATCGCGCATGCGTTGCGCGTTGTGGAAGCCGCGCGCGATGCGCAGGCGCTCGGGGTCGGCGCGTTCGTCGTCGATGGCCGTTTGGTCGACGGCCCGTTCATTACGCGGGCCGAATACGTGGTGGAGCTGGCGCGGAGGCTAGAGCGTCGAGCGTGAAATAAGAATCGCGGGAGGGATTGAACTAAACCGCTGGCGCGGTAGTGCTATCGCTCTGGCATCATAGATTGCGGTGGCTGGCGGACGCCCCTTGGTGCTCCGGTCAGTCATGTGCGACCCCAGCGTGCCCGCTCGGGTGACGACCTCGGTCAAATCCATGGCGCGATTGCATCACTCCCGATGCGCGCAAGCTCGGATATCCGCGGCAAAATGGATCGGCGAACTCGATTGGCTATGCTGGTCGTCCTGGTCGCTTGGTTCGGCAACGACGTTCGGAGCTATGTCGTCAACAAGGGCCTCGACTGGTTACTCGGCCAGCAAGAGACGCTGTCTGATCGTGACATCGAGCGGATTGTCCAAGCGATGGACAAAGCGTCAAAAAACAAGCTTGCTGAGAAGCATGTAAAGGACGTCTATCGTGAGCTGGAAACCGACCGTTCCATCACTGGCGTAGCTGCGGTTCCCAACGAGCCGATGCCGGTGCTGAAGCATCAGCTTAGCCGCATTGGTCGACGGCCGCGCGAGAC
>JAEZHS010000783.1 GCA_023436825.1 Pseudomonadota bacterium
GCCGTGGCCGAAGCAGCCTGTGACGCCGCGACGACCTGCGCCGGCCTGAACGATGTGACGTTCTGGACGCGGGCCTTCGGCTCCTGGGGGCAATGGAACAGCGACGGCAACGCGGCAACGCTCTGGCGCAACACTGGCGGCTTCTTCGTCGGCGGTGATATGCCGGTGATGGAGGTGGGCCGTATCGGCCTTCTCTTCGGCTACAGCCGATCGGGTGTCCAGGTCAGCGACCGCAACTCCTTCGGCACCAGCGACAACTATCATCTCGGCCTCTATGGCGGCTCGCAGTGGGGCGATCTCGCCTTCCGCGCGGGCTTCGCCTACACTTGGCACACCCTTTCGACCACCCGCTCGATCGCCTTCTCCGGCTTCTCCGACACGGCAAGAGGCAACTACTCGGCCGGAACCGCGCAGGTGTTCGGCGAGCTGGGCTATGGTTTGCGTTGGGAAAAAGCCTCCTTCGAGCCTTTCGCCAACGTCGCCTATGTCGGCGTGCAGACCGGCGGGTTCGGCGAGACCGGCGGCGCGGCGGCCCTGACGAGCTGGGGTTCGTACGCCGACGCCACCTTCACGACTGTCGGCCTCAGGGCTTCGACCGACTTTGCGGTGGGCGGTGTCGACGCAACGGCCAAGGCCAGCGCGGGCTGGCGGCATGCTTTCGGCGACACAACGCCGGGATCGACTTTCGCCTTCGCCGGTGGCGGCGCTTTCAACGTGCTGGGCGTATCGATCGCCCAGGACTCGGCCATCGTCGAAGCGGGACTGGATGTCCGTCTCGCTCCCAACGCCAGCCTTGGAGTGTCCTACGGCGGCCAATTCGGCTCTGGCGTTCTCGACCAGTCTGTCCGCGGAAGCTTCAGCATCCGGTTCTGAGGTCGCTATCGGCATTCGATGTTGCGCCCCCTGCCCTGGTGGCCATAGCACCGCCCGCCATCGTCGAGCCCTCGGTTGCCGCGCAAGAAATCCCTGACGCGCACGCGACTACGGCCGAACGATTGCTCATCGTCGAACCGACTCCGGACGAGAATGGTGGCTGCGACACAACCCGAGTCCGCCGACAGCGCGCGGACGACCGCAGCGAAACCGAAGAGAGCAACGTGATCGGCCAAGGCCGACCGACGTCCTACCTCGCGCGGCAGAAGCACGCTCCGTCCGGCTGAACCCAGCCGGACGGAACCAAAGTCGTCAGTCGCCGACGCCCGAGCACAGTCCGTCCAGCTCGGTCCAGCTGGACGCGCTGTGCCCGGTGAAGTTGCATCGCGAGCGCGTCAACCTGACTGGGGCGACGCTATTGTGAAGAGTTGCGCCGCAGTTCGCCGCGAGGCTTGAGGGGCGCTGGGGTTTGCGCAATCCCGGACGGAACGGAAGGCGCATCCAGGTTCTTGTTCTTCAGGAGAGCTTCCATGACCGAAATGCCCTTCTCGTACTCGCCGCGCTGACAATCGAGGCCTGCGCTTATGCGCGTGTGATTGCGTGCGCCATCGGAATTCTCACTACGGCTTACGCCATAGCGGTCGTAGTACGAAGTGAGCTGATCGCAGCGCGCCTTGAGGTCCGACGGTGTTTGGGCACGAGCGGACGTCGCCGCACCGGCCGCCAACACGATGGCCAAGGCGAAAGTGGAACGAAAGAGGGCTGAGGTCATCTACGTTCTCGCAAGTGAGTTAGTGGAGATCGGTCAGGGAATTGCACCGTCATCGGTGTCGCGTGGAAGTGGGCGTCGATCATTCGTAAACAACCCGCTGCTGCGAAGAGCGGAGCAATAGAGGCATTTTTGCCACGCGCGATCAGCGGTCATTCAGACGAGACGCCGTTCGCAAAAAATAAGAGAGAAGCATCATTGAGCATGCGCAGTGAGAACATGCTGGCCATCAGCCAGATGTCGGTACTCGCAGCGAAGTCGGCGGGCGCGTTGATAGCGATCATTGCAGTTCAACCGAGAGAACAGTCGAGCCTCGCCACGAGGCGCATCTACTATAGGTTGTAGATGGCGGAACGATTCTGCTCAGAAGACGCTTGATGTTAAATCGGCCTATACGGACTTGATCGGCGCCATTGGTTCCAAAATCAATCGCTGAGCTAAGGGACGCTCACGCCTCAACTTTCGGGGCGCGGAGAGTGAGGCGTCGACGCCCGCGCCGGGACATCGCGATCAGGCGCACCGCGGCGACGGCGAGCACGAGGAGCGCCATTGGCCAATAGAAGCTGTTCAGCGGCATGCGCTTGCCGACGGCGACGGCGAAGCTGATCCAGATGTACCAGCCGCCGATAAGGTGCAGCACCCGCCACTTGCGCGGGCCGAGCCAGGCTGCCGTACGGTCGAACGAGGTCGCCGTCATCGCCGCGATGAACAGGTAGGCGGCGCCGGCCAACACGATGGTGCCGACGTTGGTGAGCTTCCAGAACAGGTCCCGATCCAGAGTGGCCAGCGTCACGATCGCGCCCAGGTGAATGAAGTGCGAGATGGCGAACGAGACGCCGAGATAGCGCCGGTTGCGGCGCAACCAGCGTGTCGCCTTGGATGGTACGAGCTCGGCCAGAGCGCTGGCGGTGAAGGCGAGCGCGAACAGGGCCAGGGAGGTGCGCGCCGTAGCCCGGATCGCGAGCCGCACACCCTCGACGTCCCAGCCGTGGCTCGCCGCGAGGGCGAGCGTCATCGCGCCGAGAAGGAGCGAAAGGGTGCCGACCAGGCGCCATCCGTTCATAGCGCTCTCCTCCTCAACATCGCCGTGCGCCTGAGGCGGCGGCCCAATCCGATGACGTGGAACGACAGCACGCCGATCAGCACGACCTCACCGGCGGCGGATATGAGCACATGGATCGGTGCGCCGTTGGCAAACAGGTCGGCACGCACGAGGCCGGCGACGATGGATGCGGCGAGGCCAACGAGACAGATCGCGAGTGCGGTCAGCGACCGGCGGAAGGCGAACCACGCCACCACCCCCGCCACGAGCGCGGCGATGAAGGCGTAGCGGTCGACAATCGGCGCCAGCGTGGCGACGGCGCCATCGTCCAGCCAGATCGCGCGCAGCCGCATGGCGATGAAGGTGACAACGACCGTGACGGCGAGCGCGATCCAGGTGCGGCGTGCCTGGCGATCGACGGCGTCGACGGCGAACTGCGCGGCGATCTCGCGGCCGAGGCCGAAGCGTTCGACGGCACGGTGTTCGGCCTCGGGCGACGGCCAAGCCGGATCGGCTTCGGCGGCATCGCGCAGATGGTCCTCGACCTCGCTCGCGAGGCGTTCGGCCAGCGCCGGATCGAAGTCGAGCTCGCGGCGCAGGTTGGCGACGTAGTTGTCGATGGCGCCGCTCATGCCCGCCCTCCTCCCGGTACCGCTCCGAGGGCGGTGTCGACCGCCTGCGAGAAGCGGGCCCATGCCTTGCGGCGTTGGCCAAGCGCATTCGTTCCTGCCCTGGTGAGCGAATAGACGCGGCGCTTGCGTCCGTTTGGCGGCGTCGTCCAGGCGCTCGACAAGAGGCCCGCCTGCTCGAGGCGATGCAAAGCCGGATAGACCGTTCCCTCCGGCAGATCGAATGTGCCGGCGCTGCGCTGCTTGATGGCCTCGATGATGGCGTAGCCATGCGCCGGTCCCGCTTCCAGCGCGGCCAGCACGATGGCGTCGAGGTGCCCTTTGAGCATTTCCGCTTCCATACCTAGCATAACTAGGTATTGAAGCGGCCGCCGGCAAGCGTTGCATTCACTCGATGATGCGATCGGCCCGTTTCAGGATCGCGTCGGGAAAGGTCAATCCGAGCGCGCGTGCGGTCCCGAGGTTGATGACGAACTCGCGCCGCGTCAGCGTCTCCACCGGCAGCTCCGCGGGCTTCGCTCCCTTCAGGATCCTGTCGGCGATCGCCGGCAAGCGCGGCCAGGTGTCGAGCACGCTCGTGCCGTAGGCGATCAGCCCGCCCGTGCCGGCCTGTCCGCCCGGAAACACGGTCGGCAAACGCCGCGCCGTCGCCAGCCCGGCAACCGTCTTGCCGTCGCGCAACGGCATCGGCACTTCGAGAACCAGCAGCGCTTCCGCACCATCGGCAATCATGCTGTCGAGCGCGACGGCATAGTCGGGAGAGATCCCGCCGGCCACCTTGCGAAGCATCGGCTCGATGCCGACGCGACGTGCGGCCATCACGTTGGCGCGGTCGATGGGCGCAAGACCATTGGCATCGGCACCCGGGATGGTGGCGTCGCTCAGGATGCCGACGCGCCCAAGCTTCGGGAAGACGGCGCGGATCAGATCGAACTGACGGTCGGCCTGCCCCGGATCGAGGCTGGTGATGCCCGTGGCGTTGCCGCCGGGCCGCTCCAAGCCGGCAACGAGGCCGAGGGCGACAGGATCGGTCACGATCGAGAAGACGACGGGAATCCCGGACGTGGCCTGCGTGGCCGCGCGCGCCGCCGGCCCGCCCAGCGCCAGGATGACATCGACGCCCGACTGCACGAGGTCGGCGGCGAGGCCGGGCAGCCGGTCGAGTTGGCCGTGGGCGTAGCGCGGCTCGAGGACGAAGCCCTGCCCCTCCCCGTATCCCAGCCTCGCGAATTCCCGCCGCAGGACGTCGACGGCCGGCCCTGGTCCGCCATTGATCAGGACGCCGGCCTTCACGACTTTCGACGCCGGTTGCGCCCGCGCGTCGGGTGCCGCGAGGCACGCCGCCGTCGCGGCGAGGAGGTATTGGCGCCGATTCATGCGCCGGACCATAAGGGCGTCGGCACCACCGCGCTTCACCGGCCCGTCATTTCTCGTCACTACTGGCGCACAATCGCGCGTGATAGGCTATCCGCCGGCCCTGCTGGCGAGCTCGCGTGCACTACCGCTTCGAAGACTACGTCCTGGATACGGACAGGCACGAGTTGCAGCGCAACGGCGTGATCGTGCCGGCGGCGCCGCAGGTGCTCGATCTGCTGGGATATCTCCTGCAGAACCGCAACCGGACAGTCACGAAGGACCAGCTGGTGGCGGCCATCTGGGACGGCCGCGCCGTCTCCGACTCCGCCCTCACGACCCGGATCAACGTGCTGCGCGGCGTGCTGGGCGACAGCGGGCGCGAGCAGCGCCTGATCAGGACATTGCCGCGCAAGGGTTTCCGTTTCGTGGGCGAGGTCCGCGAGGAGCGAACGCCCGGCGAATTGCCGGAGCGGCTCTCGAGTGGGCTGCCGTCGATCGCAGTCCTCCCCTTCGCGAACCTTTCCGGCGATCCGGCGCAGGATTTCTTCGGCGACGTCATCGCCGACGAGGTGCTGACCGAGCTGGCGCGCCTGCGCTGGCTGCTGGTGATCGCCCGCAACTCGAGCTTCATGTTCAGGGGCGCGGCTGGCGACGTCCGCGAGATCGGGCGCGAGCTCGGCGTGCGCTACGTTCTGGAAGGCGGTTCGCGGCATGGCAACGGCCGCGTGCGGGTGACCTGCCGGCTGGTCGATGCCCGGACCGCCGTCCAGATCTGGTCGGCCCGGTACGATCGGACGTTCGGCGACATCTTCGACCTCCAGGACGAGATCGTGGAAGCGGTGGTGACCGCGCTCGTCCCGGCCCTCATCGAGGCCGAGCGCCGGCGCATCGCCCGACAGGCGCCGGAAACTCTGAGCGCCTGGGAAGCGCACCAGCGCGGTGTCTGGCACATGCTGAAGCAGACGGCGGGCGACAACGAGCGGGCTCGGCAGTTCTTCCAGCAGGCGGTCGCCCTCGAGGCCGACTACTCGCCGGGCTACGACGGTCTTGCCTGGACCCATCTCATGGAGGCGTCGACCTTCAGCCGCATTCCGATCGCGGAAGGCTGCCGACGCAGCGAACCGCTGGCGCGCAAGGCTGTCGAGCTCGACCCGGACAATGCCGAGGCGCGTGCCCGGCTCGCCCTCACCGTCTATCTCGAGGGCGAGAACCGGGTGGCTGTCGCCGAGGCCGATGAAGCGCTGGCTATCAGCCCGAACTGCGCCGATGCCCACGGGGTGCGCGGGACGGCACTGGTGTTCTCCGGCGCTCGCGAGGAAGGCCGCACCGCCCTGGAAACGTATCTGCGGCTCAGCCCGCGCGACCCAGCGCGGCCGATCCGGCTCGCCCAGGTCGCGGCGTCGCATTACTTCGAGGGCAACTATCTCCGCTCGGCCGAGGTGGCCAAGGACACGGTTCGACAATACCCCACGATCCCCATCGCCTACCGCTGGCTCGCCGCGTCGCTCGGACAACTCGGGGATGCCGCTCAGGGAGCAAAGGTCTTCGAAGCCCTCAGGCGGACCTGCGCCTCGTCCATCGACATGTACGTGACCCGGCTGCCGCCGCAATACCGGCGGGAAGACTACGACCACATGATGGAAGGGTTGGCGAAGGCGGGGTGGCGCCGCTGAGCCTCCGCCGAAGCATGAGGTCGGGCGCGACTGCCCAACGGAAGGCGCGCATCATCGTCCTGCCGACGGAGCTCATCCTTACTGGACGACTCCGTACTTCCGCTCGAGGACTTCGCTCCATTGCGTGATCGGATAGCAATAGATGAAGAACCAGAGCATCAGATAGAGGTACATCGGGATCAGGAGCTCGAAGCGCCCCTCCGCGACGAGCGCCTCGCTCACGACCTGCATCGCCTCGCTGACGCCGACGATCGAGGCCAGAGGCGTCGCCATGGTGAGAATGGCGTACCAGTTCATCCACGGCGGAATGGATGGCTTGATGCATTGCGGCAGGACCACGAGGCGAAGCGTGAGCTTGCGGTTGAGCCCCAGGGCGCTCGCGGCCTGCCACTGGCCCGAGGGCACGGCCTGGATCGACCCGCGTACGATTTCGGCGACGTTCGCCATCACCGGCAGTGCCAGTCCGACCACCGCCTTCAGCCAGTCGGGGATGATCACGCTGGTTCCCGCGATCATCACCTTGTGCGGTATGGCGTAAACGCAGAAGAACAGCAGTGCCAGCCACGGGGCGTTGCGGAAGAACTGGACGATCACGCTGGAAAACCGGCGAACGTTCGGCATCAGCGAGATGCGGGCGAGGCCGAGCGCCACCCCGGCGATCGTGCCGATCAGCATCGAGAGGAAACTGATCGCCAGGTTCAGGGCGAAGCCCTGCGCGATCAGCGGCGTCCATTTGATCAAGGTCGCGACGACCGACGGGCCCTGTCCCGACGTCCGGTGGAAGAAGACGAAGGATATGCCGGCAAGCGCGATCGCCAGCACGACCGCGCCTTTCACCAGCCACGCCGCCCTCGGCCTGGCCAGCCAGCTGTCGATCGTGAAGGCGCCTTGTCCCTTGGGCGCCGACAGCTCGGCGGAAAGCGGCTTTTCGTCCGTTTGCGGGGACGTCATGTGCCGGCGCCCGGAAGCCTGAGGCGCCGTTCCAGGAGATGCATCAACGCGATGAATCCGGTGGTGATGCCGGTGTAAACGATCAGGACGATGACCATCATCTCCGTCGCGTTGAACTCGTCCGACCAGATCTGGGCGGAAACATAGAGCACTTCCGGAACGCCGATGGCGTAGGCCAGCGTCGTCGACTTCAGCAGGTTGACGAGATTGTTGTTGAGCGCCGGCAGGCAAAACCGGAAGGCCAGGGGAAAGACGATCAGGAAGAAGATCCTCGAGCGGGTCAGCCCGAGCGCCGCCCCGGCCTGGCGCAGGCCGTGAGGAACCGCTTCGATGCCCGCCCTGAAGATCTCGATGTTGAAGGCGCCGGCGACGGCCGACAGGCCGATGCAGGCCCACGTGAAATTGGTCACGAGCGGCACCGACCGCCCGTCGATGCCCCGCACGGAGAAGATCGTCCCAAGCGCGAAGAAGAAGAAGTAGAGCTGGATCAGCGGCGGCGTGTTGCGGAAAGCCTGGATATAGATCCGCACCGCCTTGCGGATGATCGCCGAGCGGCTGTCGTGGAGCCACACCCCGACGACGCCGATGACCAGGCTGCCGATCAGGCTGATCACCATGAGCTGGAGCGAGATGCCCAGCCCGTAGACGAACTTCAGCTGATCCCTTCGATCGTAGAAGATGCTGAAATTGATGCCCGTCGAATCGTAGAGATGTTGAAACAGGCTCGCCAAAAAGCTCTCCTACTTGGAGGCTCCGGAAGCGAACTTGGTCTTCTCGTTCGCCAGCCACGTCGACGGCGGCAGACCCCACTTCTTCTCCAGGGCGATGAGCGTGCCGTCCTTGTGCCATCCGGCGAGGAGTTCCGAGATCGCCTTGGCCAGCGCCTTGTCCTTCTCATCGAGCTTCACCGCCATGACCCACGGCGATTCGTTGATGGTGGGAAGCGGCGCGTCGTAGTTGCCCCAGTTCGCGGTGTCGGTCAGCAGCTGGGCAATCGCGGTATTGCCGTACAGGAAGCCGACGCATTCGCCGTTCTTCAGCGCGGTCTGCGCCTCGGCGACGCCGCGGAACGCGACGACTTCGGCACCGTAGCGCTCCTCGATCGGCTTGTTCCAGTTGGCGCCCTGGGTCCCGCAGAGCTTCTTGCCCTTCAGGTCCTCCCATTTCTGGATCTTCAACGACTTCGGGGCCAGCAGGCTGGCGCCCGAGGCGTAGTACGGCGGATCGATGAGGCCGACCGTCTTGCGGCGCTCGGGTGTGTCGTTCATCGTCGCGATGACGAGGTTCACGCGCCCCTGCGTGATGTAGGGCAGGCGCGTCGCGTCCTGGACCGGCTCGAACTTCACCTTGACGCCCAGGGCCTTGCCAATGGCATTGGCGATGTCGATCTCGAAGCCCTTGATCTCGCCGTTGGTGTCGCGAAAGCCGAACGGCTTATACTCCGCCTTCGCTCCGACGACGATCTCGCCCTTGCTCTTGATGTCCGCCAGCTCATCGGCGCGCGCCTGCGACGCGCCCAAAACCAGAAGCGCGGACGCCAGAACCTTGACCAACTTACCGCCAGCTCGAACGTGCATGTCCGGCACCCTTCCCCGATTCCTGATTATTGCGCCCGCACGGCTTCGCTCATCAAAGCCGCGTAGGAGGAAACGTTCGGCGAAGCCCACAGGCCCTTGATGTCGGCTTGCAGGGCAGCGATGCGCACCGGACTGGCAAGCGCACCGAGCAGATGCTCGAACTTCGCCTTAACCTCGGCATCGGACAGCGGAGACTCCGGATAGCCGCGAGCGATGCCGCTTTTGCCGGAGAACTTCTTGCCATTCTTCGTCTCGACCTCGACGATCGTCTCGTAGGCGTCGGGAAAGCCCTTATCCAGGTCGTCGTCCTTGATCACCTCGACAGCAGCCGAAAGGCGCGCGACTTCCTTGTCGGCGAGACGCCGATCGACGAACAGGTCGAGGACCTGCAGGCCGGCGCGCGACAGGGCGACGGGAAGAATGTACTGGGCGCAGTGGCTCTTGAGCGGGTTGTTGTCGATGCAGTGCGTGCCCGAGCTGGGGAAGCGCAGCTTGATGGCGGCGACGTCCTCGCTGGCGAGCGATTCACGCCGGGCGATGCCCAGCAGCAGATCGAGGCCGGGATGGAGGAAGGACACGCTGGAATACGGCTTGATGGCGAGTTCCATGACGCCATCGAACTTCATGCCGAGATCCTTCAGCATGTGCGTCTGGTCCGGCTTGCGGCTGAACGCCTTGAAGACGGTATGGCCGTGATCGAAGATACCGATCGGACCACCGAAGCCTTGGGAGGCAAGCAGGGCCGCGGTCACGCCGTTGCGCGCCGCCATGCCCATCTGGAAGGGACGTGAGTTCTCGGTCTCGTCGCTTTCCCAAGCCATGAGACCCGACGCCTGGCAGCCGGCGAGCCCGAAGGCGCGCGTCACCTGCAGCTCGTCGAGCTTCAGGAGAAAGGCAGCGGCTGCGGTGGCGCCGAAGCATCCGCACACTGCCGACGGATGGAAGCCGAGGTTGTACTGCTCGACCGGCCCCAGGGCCATAGACAGCCGGTACTCGATCTCACAACCGAGAACGACGGCAGCCACGAAATCGGCGCCCGATGCGCCCGTCGCTTCAGCGACCGCCAAGGAGGCCGGGATCATGACGGCGATGGGATGCAGGATGCCTTCGGGGTGATGGGGCTCGTAATCGCAGGCGTAGCCCATGGTCCCATTCGCCAGCGCGGCGTTCACGATGCTGGTCTTGAAGCCATGTCCCACGATGCTTGCGTCGGCGTTGCCGCCGAGATTGGAAACGAACTTCGCGACGAGCCGTCCGGTCGAGATCTTGGGATCGGCGGCCGCAAGCAGCGTGCCGCTGCCGTCCAGGATCATCTGGAGCGCCCGGGCGCGAACCGCTTCGGGAATGCTCGTGGCCTTGAAGCTGCTCACATAGCTGGCCCAGCCACTCGTCAGCGGGCCTGAGGTTGAAACTGCCATCGTCCCTCATCACAGGAAGTTACCGACCGCCGGAGCAACACGGCCGGCAAGCCGGTGCCTCCACCTCACGCGCAGAAGCCCTGAGGACAAGGAACCTTCACATTATTCAGTGTAGTATGCAATGCCGTATTCAACAATTATGTAGCATTCAAGCCGAGTTAGGTGCACATATGCTCGCGGAGTCCGGAGCTGCACCCCGCTGCATTGCCCCTTGTGTACATGCCTGAATGCAAGGTCTAGCGCTTTGAGGCAGCGACGAGTGCGTCGGGACCCGCAGTCCGATGGGGAGGAATGAAATGCGCGTTCTTCGCGAAGGGGCGGCAGCGGACGCGCAACCCAACTCCGACAGCATCGTCGACCGCGTCTACGAGCAGACCAAGGCGATGGCCGTGCTGTTCGAGTTCAAGCCCGGCGAGCGCCTCAATGAAGGCGACATCGCCAAGCGCCTGGGTGTCAGCCGCACGCCGTTGAGGGAGGCGCTGAACAGGCTGACTACGGAGGGCTTCCTGCGCTTCGTCCCCGGCAAAGGCTTCTTCTGCCGGGAACTCGATGCGAACGAGATCTTCGATCTGTACGAATTGCGCAAGACGATCGAGGTCGCCGCGGTCCAGCTCGTCGTGGAGCGCGCCCAGGACCAGGACATCGATTCGCTGCTGAGCTTCCTCGACGAAACCGGACCCGATCCCGGCGAGCGCACCACAGCGGAGCTCGTGGCGCTGGACGAGACCTTCCATGAGCGGCTGATCGCGATGTCGGGCAATGCCGAGATGCTGCGCGTGCTGCACAACGTGAACGCCCGCATCCGCTTCGTTCGCTGGATCGACATGGATCGCGCCAACCGGGTGAACACCCAGATGGATCACCGCCACATACTGTCGGCGGTCAAGGCGCGGGATGCCAAGGCGTGTGCCAGCGCCCTCGAGCGGCACATCAACCGGCGCCTCGACCAGATCAGTGGGGCGATCAAGGAAGGTTACGCCAAGATATATGTCCCGCAGTTGCGCGCCGGCGTGCGCTAGCGCTCTAGGCGTCCTACCGGAGAGAGGCCAAGATGGAACTCACGCGCGAAGAAGAAGACATGCTGGCCGGCAAGCAAGGGGCCACCAAGCGCGTCGCCATGGAAGGGCTGGTCCAGCTCGGCCGGGCCTACGGCGCGCCGCGCATGGTCGAGATCGGCTACGCCCACGTTCACGCCGGCATGGCGCTCTATCTCGAGGATGTCGAGATGATCGAGGAGCTGGCCGGGCAGAACGCCCGGTTCTCGGTGCCGACGTCGGTCAACATCGCGAACGCCGACACCGTGAATTGGCAGCAGACCGGCGCGCCCGAGAAGCTCGCCCGGCTGCAGCAGCGCGCCGGTACGGCGCATCACAAGATGGGCAGCAGCTGCACCTTCACCTGCACGCCCTACTGGGCCGGCCATTGGCCGACCTGGAACATGCACATGACGTCGATCGAATCGGGCGTGACCGTATTCTGCAATTCGGTGATCGGCGCCAAGAGCAACCGTGACGGCTACTTCTCGGTCTACGCCGGGCTGACCGGCCGCTATCCCCTGTTCGGCTACCATCTCGACGAGAATCGCCGCGGCAACATGCTGTTCGCCGTCGATGCCCAGCTGAGCGGCACCACCGACTTCAGCTGTCTCGGTTTTCACATCGGCAAGCTGGTGGGCGACGGCGTGCCCGTCGTCACCGGCTTCAAGCGGCGTCCCAGCCTCGACGAGCTCGACGCGCTGGGCGTCGGCATGGCGACATCCGGCGGCGTCGCGCTGTTCATCATCCCGCAGATCACGCCGCCCTACGCAAGCATCGAGCAGGCTTTCGCCTTCGGACCGGTGCCCGACCCCCTGCCCGTTCGCCGGGCCGACATCGATGCGGTCTACGACTACTTCTGTACCAGCCCAACCGGCGACGTCGACATCATCCATGTCGGCTGTCCGCACGCCTCCTTCGAGGAGATGCGCGAATACGCGGAGATGCTGCGCGGCAAGAAGGTGAGCGCCAACGTCGAGTTCTGGATCACCACGAGCCGGGCCGTGCGGAACATGTCGCAGGAGCAAGGCCTGTTGAAGGTCCTCGAGGCCGCCGGCGCCAAGGTCATCGCCGACACCTGCCCGATTTCCTGCCACTTCGCCCGGACCGTATCGCCCGATCCGGCCCTGGGCGTCGTGCCGCCCACCATCGGCACGGTGCTCGTCGATTCGGCCAAGCAAGCCAAGTACGTTCGCGACATGATCCGCTGCGATACCTTGCTGGCGCCGACGGCGCAGGTCATCGAAGCCGCCATCGCCGGCCGTTACGCCGGGCCAACCGCACAGGGTCGGACGCCATGAAGGAATTCCAGGCCCGCGGCATCGTCTCCGGCAAGGGCGCCGGACCGGCGCTGGTGTCGGAGGAAGCCATCTCCTTCCTGGGCGACATCGACATCAAGAGCGGACGCGTCGTCGGCGATCTCGCCTCGGTGCGCAACGCGTCGGTCCGCGGCACCGTCCTGATCATCCCGTACACCCGCGGATCGGCCGGCGCCTGGCGATTCCTTTACCAGCTCTTCAAGCATGGCAATCACCCTGCCGCGATCGTTTCGAACATCGTCCCCGACCCGGCGGTGATTCAGGGAGCGATCCTGGCCGGGATCCCGACCGTGTGTGAGCCACAGGGCGACTTCAAGGAAGCGATCGCCAACGGCCAGCGAGTCGAAGTCGAGGTCAACGATTCCATCGGCATCGTCAGGCTCGGCTAACCCGGACTGGAACCGCCGATCAGGACGCCAGCCGCTCCCTGAGCGGGTCGAGGGCGAGACGCCGCAGCACCGGCAGGACATCGGCGCCGAACCGCTCGAGCGCGGCGAGCACGCGCGGCGCTGGCAGCCCGCTGAAGCCCATGTACAGGCTCCAGTGCGTCGGCGAGAGCGCTTCGTAGTCCTCGGCCAGCCGATCGATCACCTGCTGAGCAGGTCCGATCGGCGCATTCTCGAGCAGCCATTCGATCGTCGGCTCTCCTTCGAAGGCGACAGAACGTATGAACGCGGCGTCGCGCGGCGGCTCGTGATCGCGCAGCGACAGCGTCGTGCGCGCGAGACGAAGCAGGCCGGCCGCCACCTGGCGCGCTTCCGCGGCATCGTCGGTCACGAAGACATAGCGCTGGACCGCGAGCTTCAGGGCCGATTCCGGCACGTTGCCTGCACGCAGGGCGGCAACGATCTTGTCCCGCATTGCCAGCGCGCGGCTCGCGCGATGATATCCCTGGCTGATGAACAGCGAGCCGCCGGCGCGCGCGGCGCGCTGCAGAAGCTGCGGCTCCCCACCCGCCAGGAAGACCGGCGGCATGCGGCCGGGGAAAGCGGCAATCGGCGCATCCGCGACCATGTAATGGCGTCCTTGATGACCGACACGGCCGGTGGTCAAGCCACGCTCGATGATGTTCCACCCCTCCTCCAGGATGGCCGTGCGCTCGGCCATCGAGATGTCGTAGGCGCGGAACTCATGCGGTTGATGGCCGGTTCCCAATCCGAGCTGGAGACGGCCGCCTGTCAGCGCCTGGAGCATGCCGATCTCCTGCACGATGCGCAGCGGAGGATTGAGCGGCAGGACGACCACGGCCGGCCCGAGCCGCAGGTGCTTCGTCACGGCCGCGCAGTGCGCCACCATCATCAGAGGCGACGGGCAGACCGAATGGCTGGTGAAGTGATGTTCGGCGAACCACGTGCCATCGAAGCCCATCGCTTCGGCCAGCCGCACCTTCTCCACCGTCATGTGGAGGATGTCAGCCGGCGTCTCATCGGCCCGGTTCTGCGACATCAGATTGAACAGGGCGATTTCCATTTACCGCTACTCCAGGACGCTGACAGCGAGCCAAATCGGCCCGGGCGCAGCCAAGATCGCTGACGTGCGATACCGCGAACGAGGTGCCTTTCACGTCAAGGGGCGCGGCACCTCAGGGAATGCCGAACTTGTCGGTCTCGATGTCCGTGATCAAGCCGTAGGTCGGCGCGGACGTGATCATGAAGTCCACCTTGGCGGCGATGGCCACGACCTGCGGGGTGACGACGCACGCCCAGAAGGTCGGGATCAGCCCTGCCGGCATCGGCGGCGGCGGCGATCCCGTGAGGGGATGCTCGAGATCGCAACCCAGCGCCGCAGGGTCGCCGACATGTATGGGGGCGCCGTGGTTGAAGGGAAACCGGCTCGTGAGCTGCGTGGCGATGATCATTTCCTGTGGCGTCAGCCAGCGCATGGTCACGACCAGTGGACCGTGGAACGGACCCGCCGGCTCCGTCGGAATCCTGGTGGTGACCGGCCAGCGGTAGCGCTCGGTCTGCACGCCGGCGCGCTGCG
>JAEZHS010000785.1 GCA_023436825.1 Pseudomonadota bacterium
GTCCGGAAGAGCATGAGCGGGCGAGGCGCCCGCGGTCCGAATTTATGACGTGACGATCACCGGCTCCAGGTCGAACGCCTCGGCGGCGCTCTCCAGCCGGCGCGCGGTCACGTCGCCCAGGCTGCCCTTGGCGGCCGGCGCAACGAGCAGGCGCAGTTGCCGCTCGGTTCGACGCAGCTGGACCTGCGGCAACAGACCGGGCGCCCCACCGCTCAGGTTGTAGGCGAGCCTGAGACAGGCGCCGAGGCGGCGCGCAAAGGTGCGGCTCCGGCTGTCGGAGAGATGCAGCGCGGTGTCGAGCATCGCTGCCTTGGGATCGCTCTTGTAGCGATAGGCCAGCGCCATCGCGAGCACGGCGCGTTCGCGATGACTCATGCCCGGCGCCGGCAGATGCAGCACACGGATATAGGCCTGCTCGGCGCGATAGTCGGGATGGTCGTTCCACGAGATGTCGCTGAGATGGCAGGCGGCCGTGCGCAAGATGCGGTCGGTCTCGGTTTCGCCGACGAACACCGGGGTCAGCCAGTCGAATATCTCGGCGGGCGCGAGATCGAAGCGTCGCCAATCCGCGCCCTGTTCCTCGGCGAAGGCGATCAGCGGATGGCGCGCGCGTTCGGCCTCGCTCAATCGCGAGTAATAAAATCCCTCGCGCAGGCCGAAGGCGGAGAACACCACGTTGCGCGGCTTGAGCGCCGCCAGCAGCCGGTCGAGCGCCAAACAGGCGAGCGGCAGGGTCTCGGTGCGCCGGCGCGATACGCCCGGCATCTTCTCCAACGACTTGGCGCTCTGCACGGCGATCAGGCGCGCCACCGCCCGCGCCTCTTCGGCCGAGATGTCGTAGTGATGGATGATGTGCAGGGGATAGCCCGCCTGCTCCATGTGCAGCCGCGCGAACGAGCGCCAGGCGCCGCCCACGGCGTAGAACGTCTTGCCGGTCTGCTCACGCAGCCAGCGCACGCTCTCAATGGCTTCGACGACGATCTTCTTGGGATCGCCCTTGCCCGACGACATCAGCCTGAGCGGCCCGACGGGCAGCGTGCTCGACGCGCCGAGCCTGCCCTGCCCCACAGCCACCAGTTCGAGGCTGCCGCCGCCCAGGTCGCCCATCACGCCCGAGGCGTCGGGCATGCCGCAGATCACGCCATAGCCCGAGAAGCGCGCCTCGTCCTGGCCGCTCACGATATGCGGCCTGATGCCG
Source organism: Pseudomonadota bacterium (assembly GCA_023436825.1). The sequence continues at coordinate 1,199 of JAEZHS010000785.1, forward strand.
GGCCGGCTCGCCAGCTCGCGCATGAAGTCCGCGCCGTCGGCGGCGTCGCGCACCGCCGCCGTGGCGAGCAGGTCCAGCGACGTCACCTTCATGTTGTGGGCGAGCGTGGTGAAACGGTCGATGTTGGCCAGCGCCATCTCGACGCCTTCGGGATTGAGCCGGCCGGTAGCGTCCAGCCCGCGCGCCAGGCCGCACAGCACCTTCTCGTTGAACACCGGCAGCGGCGCGCGGCTTGCCCGCTCGTAGACGACGAGACGGATCGAGTTCGAGCCGACGTCGATGATGCCGACGCGGCCCTTGCCGAGGGTGCTGTCGGGGCCGGGACCCGCGGTTGCCTCACCGTCCATGCGCGTCCCCTCTAACCGAAACCGCATGGAATTGCATTGGCGATTCGACCGCGACCCGACGCCGCTAGAGGATGCCCCTCAAGTTCCTTTGCGCCTATCGGGGAGAGGAGCCTGATAGGGATCGCACCATGCAGAATCAGGAGCTCAGGACCAGCCGCGGCACCGCTCCGCTAAGTTTCAATGCGCTGCCGCGGCCCGAAAGCGATGGGTTGGTCATGAAATAGTGATGGGCGATGAAAGGTTCCTTGGCGATCGGCGGACGGCTGTAGGAGCCGTCGGGCGCCATGATCCAGCTCTGGCCGTCGTCCTTGAGATTGGCGACCATGATCTGGTCGAGCACCTGCTCGTGCACTGTCGGGTTCTCGACCGGGCAAAGCAGTTCGACGCGGCGGTCGAGGTTGCGCGGCATCCAGTCGGCCGACGAGATGAAAACCTTGGCATCGGGCGATGGCAACGGCTTGCCGTTGCCGAAGCAGACGATCCGCGCGTGCTCGAGGAAACGACCGATCATGCTCTTGACGCGGATATGCTCGCTCAGGCCCGGCATGCCGGGCCTCAGGCAGCAGATGCCGCGCACCACGAGATCGATCTGCACGCCGGCCTTCGACGCCTCATAGAGCCGGTCGATCAGCTTGCCGTCGACCAGAGAGTTGAGCTTGGCCCAGATCGCCGCGGGGCGGCCGGCCTTGGCATTGTCGATCTCGGCATCGATCAGACTGTAGAGGTCGGGCCGGAGCGTCACCGGCGCAAAGGAGATCTTCTCCATCCGCTCGGGCCGGGCGTAGCCTGTCATGTAGTTGAACAGGCGCGCGGCATCGCGGCCCATCGCGGGATCGCAGGTGAAGAACGACAGGTCGGTATAGATGCGCGCGGTGATCGGGTGATAGTTGCCGGTGCCGAAATGCACGTAGGTGCGCGTGACCTGGGCTTCACGCCGCACCACCATCGACACCTTGGCGTGGGTCTTGAGGTCGATGAAGCCGTAGACCACCTGCACGCCGGCGCGCTCGAGATCGCGCGCCCATCGGATGTTGGCCTCCTCGTCGAAGCGCGCCTTGAGCTCGACAAGAGCCGTCACCGTCTTGCCCGCCTCTGCCGCCGCGATCAGTTCCTTGACGATCGGCGAATCGTGGCTCGTGCGATAGAGCGTCTGCTTGATCGCCACCACGGCCGGATCGCGCGCCGCCTGGCGCAGGAACTGGACGACGACGTCGAAACTTTCATAGGGATGGTGGACGACGATGTCCTTGGCGCGGATGGCGGCGAAGCAGTCGCCGCCGAAGTCGCGGATGCGCTCGGGGAAGCGCACGGCGTACGGCTCGAACTTCAGATCGGGCCGACCGTCGACGGTCACCGCCTTGACGTCGCCGATGTTGAGCATGCGGTCGAGATGGAAGACGTGGACGGTCTGCGTCTGGGCCGGGATCTCGAGCTGGTCGAACAGGAAGTCACGCAACTCGGCCGGCATCGCGCTGTTGACCGAGATCGAGATCAGATCGCCGCGTCGGCGGCGCTTCAGCGCGCTCTCGTAGAGCAGCACGAGATCTTCGGCTTCCTCGTTGATCTCGACGTCGCTGTCGCGGATGACGCGGAAGACCGCGCGCTCGATGACCTCGTAGCCGGGGAACAGTCGCGGCAGGTAGATATCAACGAGGTCTTCCAACGAGAGGAAGCGGATCGAAGAGCCGGGCAGGCGCACAAAACGGTCGACCTGCGGCGGCAGCGGCAGCAGCGCCATCAGCGGCCGGCGGTCATCCTTGCGCTGCAGCTTGAGAATGGCCGAGAAGCCACCGTTGGGGATGAAGGGGAAGGGATGCGCTGGATCGATCGCGAGCGGCGTCAGGATCGGGAAAACCTGCTCGATGAAGTACTGGTCGAGCCAGCTGCGCTCGGCGTCGGTGAGCTCGGATGGATCGAGAACGGCGATGCCGGCCTCGCGCAGCTCATCCTGCAGATTGGCCCATACTTCCTGCTGTCGGGCCATCAGGGTCGAGGCGCGCTCGCGGATGGCGGCGAGCTGCTCGGCGGGCGTCATGCCGTCGTCGCTGAGCAGCATCGAGCGGGTCTGCAGCATGTCGACCAGGCCCGCCACGCGCACCATGTAGAATTCGTCGAGGTTGTCGGCCGAGATCGACAGGAAGCGCACGCGCTCGAGCAATGGCTGGCGCTGGTTGCTTGCTTCCTCGAGCACCCGCATGTTGAAAGCGAGCCACGACAGTTCACGATTGATGAAGCGGCGCGGGCTGTCGGGTGTAATCTCAAGGCCCGACGCGACTTCGTTGGCGGTCGTATTGAGGGCGTCCATGCAGGAAACGGTAGCCCCTCGCCATGACGGTGTCATGGCAATTCAATAAGCTCTTGTTTCACAAGGACTTTTGCCGAACCACACCATGAAGACCCTGCTTCTCTGGCGGCATGCGAAATCGGCCTGGAGCGACCCTCGGCTCGACGACCATGATCGGCCCCTGAACGGGCGTGGCGAGCGGGCGGCCAAGGCCGTGGCCGACCGCATCGCCCGCCAAGGCCCCCGCCCCGACCTCATCCTGTGCTCCACGGCCATGCGGACGCGCCAGACGCTGGCGCCGCTCCTGAAGCGGCTGGACGGCCCCGCGCCGCCGATCTCACTGGAGAACGGCCTGTACCTCGCCTCGGAGGATGCACTGCTGGCCCGCCTGCAGGCCGTGGCGGACGACGTGTCGACGGTCCTGCTGATCGGCCACAATGACGGGATCGGCCAACTCGCGGCCAATCTGGCCGGAGATGGCCCGACCGACGCCCTGGCCGCCCTTCGGGCGAAATATCCGACCGGCGCCCTGGCCGTCCTGCATGCGCCGGATGACTCCTGGGCCGACCTCAGGCCGGGATCGGCGAAGCTCCTGGAATTCGTCCGGCCACGGGATCTGGCGGTGACATAGTCTTCCAGGACCGCGGCCTCCAGGCTCGCTCGTAGTCTTCCGGACCGCCCCCCTCCCCCCCCCCGCAAGATGAATATCCCCCCCGGGGCCC
>JAEZHS010000156.1 GCA_023436825.1 Pseudomonadota bacterium
GTCTTACGCCGACGGAGGGGTCATGGGGATCGGTACTGTCGCTCATGACCCCTCCGCCCGCTGCGCGGGCACCTCCCCACGCGGAGCGTGGGGAGGCATGCTGAACATCAGAACCCGACGGCGGCGCCGTCGCGGCGGCTTTCGGAGGCGCCGAGGTAGGGGCCGCCTTCGGGGAAGCGCCAGATGATCTGGCTGGAGCCGAAGTCGAAGCTCGGCGACTTGGTGCGGGTGACCTTGTGGCCGCGGGCTTCCAGTCCGCTCAAGGTGTCGGTCGGCATGTGCTCCTCGGCCCACACGGTCTTGTCGGTCTCGTGCACGCGCCAGCGCGGGCCGTCGATGGCGGCCTGCGGATTCTGGCCGTAGTCGACGATGCGCGAGAAGACCTGCATGTGGCCCTGCGGCTGCATGGCGCCACCCATCAGGCCGAAGGTCGCGACCGGCTTGCCGTCCTTGGTGATGAAGGCCGGGATGATGGTGTGGAACGGCCGCTTCTTCGGGCCGACCTGGTTGGGATGGCCCTTGGTCGTCACGAAGCCGGTGGCGCGGTTCTGGAGCGCAATGCCGGTGCCCGGCACGACGATGCCCGAGCCGAAGCCCGTGTAGTTCGACTGGATCAGCGACACCATCATGCCCGAGGCATCGGCCGTGCCGAGATAGATCGTGCCGCCGTCCTTGGGCGTGCCCGGTCCGAAGTCCTTGGCCTTCTTGGGATCGATCAGCTTGGCGCGGCTCTTGAGGTAGTGCTTGTCGAGCAGCTGGGCCGGCGTCACCTCCATGTGCCGAGGATCGGCGACGTAGCGCCAGATGTCGGCGAAGGCGAGCTTCATCGCCTCGATGCGCAGGTGAGCGACTTCCGGCCCGTCGCAGTCGTGCCCGGCGATGTCGAAGTTCTCCAAGATGCCGAGCGCCATGCAGGCGGCGATGCCCTGGCCCGACGGCGGGATCTCGTGCAGCGTCGTGCCGCGATAGGTGATGCCGATGGGATCGACCCAGTGGGCCTCGTGATCCCTCAGGTCGTTGTGGCGCAACGCGCCGCCGGTTGCCTTGGCGTGGCTGTCCATCGCATGGGCGAGCTCGCCGGGATAGAAGGCCTCGCCCTTGGTCTCGGCGATCTTGGCCAGTGTCTTGGCCTGGTCGGGGAACTTCCACAGCTCGCCCGGCTGCGGCGTGCGGCCGTTGGGCATGAAGTCGCGCACCCAGTCCTGCTGGCCGCGCAGGCGGTCGGCAGCGCGCGCCCACTGCCGCGCCACCATGTAGGATACGCGGAAGCCGTCGTGCGCGTACTTGATCGCGGGCTCGAACAGGTCGGCGAAGGGCAGCTTGCCGTAGCGCCCGTGCAGGGTCATCCAGAGGGAGACCGCGCCCGGCGTGGTGACGCTGCCCCAGCCCGTGCTCGGCATGGCGGCGTGGCCCTCGTACTGGTCGGGCGTCATCAGCTCCGGCGAATGGCCCGAGGCGTTGAGCCCGACGAGCTTGCTGCCGTCCCACAGGATGCAGAAGGCATCGGCGCCGATGCCGTTCATGGTCGGCTCGACGATGGTGATGGCAATCGCGCTCGCCACTGCGGCGTCGACCGCGTTGCCGCCCTTGGCCAGCATGCGCAGGCCGGCGGTCGCGGCGAGGTGCTGGGAGGAAGCGACGACGTTGTCGGCGAAGACCGGGAGCTTCTTGCTGGCGTAAGGAAAATCGTACGTGAAGGACGGCACCCCAAAATCCTTTCTACTTCTTCTTCTCCGCCGTCAGTGCCTCGATGCGCGCGACGAAGCGCGGCGTCTGCAGGAACTGGCGGTGCTCGGCCTCGCTCTTGCCGAACAGGCGTGACCAGTCGAACACGCCCGAGCCGGCGATCTGGCCCATCTTGCCCGAAAGCGAGATGCGCTCGCCGAGCCGCAGGGTTTTTAGCGCCGCGATGGCAGGGTCGGAAAGACCCGGAGGCGGCGGTTCGCGCGTTCGTGTGGAGAAAAGGTCCAGAACCGAGCCCGCGAAGGCGAGAGTCCAGTCGTTGAACGCGTAGAGCGAAACTTGGCGGCCGATATCGACCGTGACAGCGACGTTCTGGGCCGTGCCCTCGATCTTGGTCAGTGTGCCGCACCAGTCGGAGAAGGCGCCGACCTTCTCGGCCAGTTCCACGCTCCGCTTGGCCGCTTCCTCGATCTGTAGCGGATTGCCGGAAGCGAGCGCCGGCTTGGCCAGCGCCTTCAAGCTGTCAAGGAAGGCGAGCTGCGCGGGATTGCGCTCCTCACACGGCCTGTCGAAGCAAGCAGTGAGGGCGAGGGAAGGGCCGCCAAGGAGGATTACGCGACGAGAAACGCTCATGATCTTCCGGACCGCGCGCTGGGTCGCGTCTGACGCGACCTTCTCGCGCGCTCATGAATCTGAGCGCGCGAGACGCGCGCGGTCCACAAGAGAATGATCACGCCGCCTTGGCCTGGGCCTTGGCGCGCTCCTCTTCCTTGAGCTCCTTCTTGGAGAGCTTGCCGACCGGTGTCTTGGGCAGTTCGGCGCGGACCTCGAGCGCGATCGGCATCTCGTGCTTTCCGATCTTGCCGTCGAGGTGCTTCAGCAGTTCCTCGAAGGTGAGCGAAGCGCCGGGCTTCAACTTGACGAAGACCTTGGGCGCCTCCTGGCGATGCGGATGGGGAATGCCGATGACGATGCACTCGTCGACCGCCGGATGCTCGTACACCGCCTCTTCGATCATGCGCGGATAGACATTGTAGCCCGACGAGATGATCAGGTCCTTGGAGCGGTCGACGAGGTAGAGCCAGCCGTCGGCATCCATGTAGCCCATGTCGCCGGTGCGCAGGCCCTTCCAGTTGCTGGCCGGATGGCGGAACAGGACCTTCTCGCTCTCCTCGGGCTTCTTCCAGTAGCCCTTCATGACCTGCGGACCGATGATGCAGACCTCGCCGACATTCTCCTTGCCGGGCGGCAGCACCTTGTCGCCCTTCTCCATGTCGCGGATCTCGATCACCGTGCCGGGCATCGGCACGCCGCACGAGCCGACGCGGCGCACGCTCTTGTCGACCGGGCAGATTGCGCCGGTCGGCGAGGTCTCGGTGAGGCCGTAACCCTCGATCAGGGTCGCGCCGGTCAGCTTCTCGAACGCCTGCTGGACCTCGACCGGCAGGGGCGCGCCGCCCGACATGCAGATCTTGAGCGACTTCAGGTCGAGGCCCTGCGCCTTGGGATGCTTGTTGATGGCGGTGTAGAGCGTCGGCACGCCGGGCAGGAAGGTCGGCTTCTTCGTGGCGAGGTCATTGACGATCATGTCGATGTCCGGCCGCGGATAGAGGATGAGCTGATTGCCGTTGCGCACCGCGCCCAGCATGATTCCCGATAGCGCATAGATGTGGAACAGCGGCAGCACGCACACGACCTTCTCGGTGCCGGGCGTGGTGTAGGGCGTGGTCCACGACTGGCCCTGGGCCATCGCCGACACGATGCAGCCGTGCGTCAGCATCGCGGCCTTCGGCAGGCCGGTGGTGCCGCCGGTGTACTGCAGCAGCGCCACCTCGTCCCACAGGTTCTCGCCCACCGGGTATGACGTGTACTTGCCGTCGTTGGCCAAAAGGTCCTTGAACGACATGTGCCAGTCGTCGCGCGGCCAGGGCGAGAGCTCCTTTTTCTTGGCGATCGGGTAGAGCCAGTTCTTGGGCCATGGCAGGTAGTCGGCGATCGAGCCCACGATCAGCTTCTTGAGCCGCGTCTTGCCCTTCATCGCCGCCATCTTCGGGTAGAGCGCGGCGACGTCGAGCGTCACCAGGATGTCGGTCTCCGAATCGACGATCTTGAATTCCAGCTCACGCGCCGCGTCGAGCGGGCTGTAATTGACCACCCGGCCGCCGGCCTTGAGCACGCCGAAGAAGGCGATGAGGTAGTGCGGCGTGTTGGGCAGGTAGAGACCGACATTGATTCCGGGCTTCACGCCGAGCTTCTGGAAACCGGCTGCGGCCTTGTCCGACGCTTCCTTGTAGTCGCGGAAGGTCATCACCTTGTCGAGGAAATCGGTGAAGGGCCGGTCGCCGAACTGCGCGCAGCTCTCCTCGAAGATCTGGTGCAGCGCCTTCTTCGGAATCTCGAGTTCCCACTTCACGCCTGGCGGGTAGCTCTTTTCCCAAGGATAGTTCGCCATTTTTCGTGTTCCTCCCTATTCCAACTATTGAGGGAGGGGAACTGGGGGTCAAGGCGATCACGGCCCCGACGGCACGCGATACTCGTAGGCGTAGACCGAGCGAAATCCTTGCGCCTCATAGAGCGGCATCGCCGCCGTGTTGGTGGCGACGACCTGCAGGTAGGCGAAGCGTGCGCCATGGCCCCAGGCCCAGGCGTAGAGGCTCTCGGTGACCTTGCGCGCCAGTCCGCGGCGGCGGGCATGCGGTATCACCAGCACGTCGAACAGGCCCATGTGGTCGCCGTTCAAGGCGCCGATCGCCATGGCCATCGGCCGGCCGGCCTCCTCGACGAAGGCGAAGCCGACGGGCGCGGCGATCGCCGCCAGCATGCGCCGCATGGTGTCGCGATGCTCGGGCCGGACCGGGCTGTGTGCAGCGAAGGCCTCGATCCACGGCTCGGTCGGCGCGGCCTGGATCGCCACCTCCGGCGCTGGCGCGAAGCGGCGACCGAGCGGACAGACCTGCACCAGGCTGCGCTCGATGGCGCGATAGCCCCGCGCCGCCAGGATGTCGGCAATACCGGCCGGAGCAAGGGGGCTCAATCGCCAGACGGGTGCTTGGCCGCGCTCCCGATAGGCCGATTCGAGGCCGGCGACGACCTCCGGGTCGATCTGAGGGTTTCTTTCTAAGGCATTGATTGAATTGGCTCTTTTCGTATAGCCGTTGGAGAAACGCAGACGCCAGCCGCAGACGTCACGGCTTTCCAGGGCAGGCCAGCCGGCAAAAGCCAGCTCTTCCAGCCGGCGAACCTGGGAGAGATCGGAAGACGGTGACAACATGCAGGAAATCTGCTAGCTTAAAGACAAGTAATAACAATCATTTATTTTACCTCCTGCAAGTCATACATGAATATCGACACCCCCTCGGTCGACGTTCGTGCTTGCTGGCAGCCATCCGCCCCGCGTTCCTCCCACGCGTCGGGCCACTGGCTGCCAGCGATCTTCCTGATCGTCGTCATCATACCGTGGCTCCTCAGCGGCTGCGGAGGCAGCAGCAGCGGCGGCTATGCCGGCCGGCCGCCGTCGGATCGCGTCGCCTACACCGCCTGGCAGGAATGGACGAAATTCGGACGCTCGACCGTCGTCTATGGCGGGCAGGCCAACGGCTATGTCAACCGCAGCGGCATTACCGAGCGCAGTGAGCCGCTCAGCAGCAAGATCGGCGACTACTGGGGAAGCTGCGGACATCCCTCGTGGAACGGCCGCTCGAGCAAGCCATGGTCGGGCGCGTTCGTCGCCTGGACAATGGCGCATTCGGGCGTCAGCGCGTCCGAATTCCCGCGCGATGGCCGCCACGGCGGCTATCTCGCGTCGCTCTATGACCGCCAGCAGCAGCGGGGCAGAAACGCGGCCTTCTTGTTGCATGCGCCGAACGAATATTCACCCAAGCCGGGCGACCTCGTGTGCACCGGCACGTCCGGGCCGACTTGGCGACATGCCGATTCGCGCACGGCGCGCCGGCGCATCGATACTACGGCCAGCCATTGCGACATCGTCACCGACGTGCGCGGCGGCTACGTGCAGGCGATCGGCGGCAACGTGAAGAACAGCGTGACCATGAGCCTCTTCCCCGTCGATTCGCGCGGCCGGCTGGTGCCGTTCGCAGGCAAGACCTGGTTCATGGTGGTGGAGAAGCGCGTCTAACCGCGAGCGCGGCGGCCGCGCCCAGCACGGCGATCGCGAGCAGCAGCAGCGGCGCGAACGGCCAGTCTGTCCAGCCGACCCACAGGGCGAGCAGCGGCGGGCCCGCCAACGAGCCCAGGCTGCCGGCCTGCGCCACCAGGCCGTTGATCGGGCCGATGGCGCGTGGGCTGGCGGCAACCAACGGCACCGAAGAGAAGGTCGCTGCCGGCACCAATCCGCCGACGGCGAAGGACAAGGCGAAACCGGCGACGGCCAGCGGCAACGGCAGCGTCGCGAAGCAGATCGCGGCCAAGGCCATCGAGCCCAGCAGGCCGATCGCCGCCAGCCGGCCGGGAGCGACGCCGGCGCGCATCAGAGAGCCGGCTAAAAGGCTGCCCGGGATACCGAATGCGGTGGCGATTGCGGCGATGCGTCCGGCATCGTCGGATGCCAGTCCGCGGCGCTCGACCAGCCAGGTCGGCAGCAGTCCGGCGAGCGCCAGGAAGAGCAGGGCGAAGCAGAAGAAGCCGGTCGCCAGCGGCAGGGACGACGTGAGCGCGCCCGTCGGCAGTTTCTCCTTGTCTTGTGTCGCGCTGACGTCGCGTGGCACAGCGACGATCGTGACGATCACCGCGGCGGCCAGCAGCACCAGGTCGACCGCGAAGATCGTGCGCCAGCTGGCGCCGGCGAAGCCCGCCGTGACGAGACCGCCGAGCGCGATGCCGGTCGGCACGAAGGTACCCCACAGCGACAGCGTGATCGGCAGATGACGCGGCTCGGCGGTCATGGCCAGCAGCGACGGTGCGGCAACGACGACCAGCAGATAGCCGATGCCCGCGAGGGTGCGGCCGACAAGCAGCGTCGTGGCGTCGGTGGCGGCGGCGCACAAGGCCGCGGCTGCGGCCATGATGGCGAGACCGATGGCGAGGGCGCGTACGTGGCCGATGTGCTGCGACCAGCCGCCGGCCGGCAGGCCGAGCACCGCGCCGACCAAGGTGATGACCGACACCGCCGCGCCGGCGCCGGCCAGCGACAGGCCGAGGTCGCGCTGCAGGTCGGGCACCAGCGGCGGCACGATGCCGAGCTGGCCCGCCGCCAGCACCCCGATGGCGTAGAGCAGGGCGATGCGCGGCCAGGAGGTGGTCATGCCGCCGACGTTAGGGGCGACGGCGGCGATTGCCTATGAATAATGCATTCAAGGTCTTCCGGACCGCGAGCTTCCAGCTCGCTCATGATTCATGAGCGCGCAAGGAGGTCGCGTCAGACGCGACCCAGCGCGCGGTCCGGAAGAACACGAGAAGACCTGGCCGCTCACGGCTCCTGCATGAAGCCCGCGACGCGCTCGGCGATCATGATGGTGGGCGCGTTGGTGTTGCCGCCGACCAGCGTCGGCATCACCGAGGCGTCGACGACGCGCAGGCCCACCAGGCCATGGACGCGGCAGCGATTGTCGACCACCGCCATGGGATCGCTCGACGGTCCCATCTTGCAGGTGCCGACCGGGTGATAGATCGTCTCGCACTTGGCGCGGATCCACTGCTCCAGCTCCGCGTCGGTCTTGACCGCCGCGCCGGGCTGGAACTCCTCGGCGCGGTAGGGATCGAGGCCGGACTGGGCGAAGATATCGCGTCCCATCTTCACGCCGTCGATCAGCGTGTCGAGATCGCGCCGCTCGGCCAGGTAGTTGGCGTCGATCAGCGGATGTTCCTTGGGGTCGCTGCTCTTGAGGCGGATCGAGCCGCGGCTCTCCGGACGCAGGGTGCAGACATGCAGGCTGTAGCCGTCCTTGCGCATCACCGTACGGCCGTGATCGACGACCATGACAGGCAGGAAGTGGAGCTGGATGTCGGGCGCGCTGAGACCCTGCCGGGAATACAGGAAGCCGCCCGATTCGGCGATCGGCGAGGTGCCCGGGCCCTTCTTGTTCATGGCGTACTGATAGAGCGCCCAGAGCTTGTTCGAGCGGCCGTAGGTGGTCCCGGGCTTGGCGTATTGCAGGATTGCCGCGTCGACATGGTCCTGCAGGTTGCCGCCGACGCCCGGCAGGTCGTGCAACGGCCGGATGCCGACCGACGTCAGGTGATCGGCCGGGCCGATGCCCGACACCATGAGGAGCTGCGGCGAGTTCACCGCGCCGCCCGACAGAATGATCTCACGGCTGCAGCGCGCAACCTCGTCGCGGCCGTCGACGACGTAGCGCACGCCCATGGCGCGGTCCTTGTCGAGGATGATGCGTTCGACAAGGGCGTTGGAGATGACGTGGACGTTGTTGCGGTTGCGCTCGACCGCGGGCCTGAGATAGGCGCTGGCCGCGCTCCAGCGCTGCTGGTCGCGCTGCGTCACCTGATAGTAGCCGACGCCGTACTGCTCGGCGCCGTTGAAGTCGTCGTTGCGCGGGATGTCGAGCCCGGCGCAGGCGCGGATGAAGCCGTCGTTGATCTCGAGCGCATCGCGCTGCTCGGCGACGTTCAGGGGCCCGTCCGTGCCGTGATATTCGTCCTTGTGGCGCTCGTTGTGCTCGGCCTTCTTGAAGAACGGCAGCACCTCGCGGTAGCTCCACCCCTCGTTGCCGAGCTGGCGCCAGTGATCGTAGTCGGAGGCGTGGCCGCGCACATAGAGCATGGCGTTGATCGACGAGGAGCCGCCCAACGTCTTGCCGCGCGGCCAGTACATGCGCCGGTTGTTGCAATGCTTCTGCGGCACGGTCTCGTAGCGCCAGTTGAAGGGCGAGTTCTCGCCCAGGCTGGCGAAGCCTGCCGGCATCTTGAGCTTGAAGTTGTTGTCCGGCGGCCCGGCCTCGATGATCAGGATGCGCAGCGCCTGGTCTTCGGCGAGGCGGTTGGCTATGGTGCAGCCGGCCGAGCCGGCGCCGATGATGATGTAGTCGTACGGCCAGGACATTCTCGTAACCCAACTAAGGCAGTCTGTTTTCTATCACGGTGAAAACGGGCCGGCCGGATATGGGCGACAAAAATCCATTGTCGTCCAGTGGAAAGACGCTGCGGCTCACCGAATCGCCCACGTTGCCGCCGATCGCCGCCGCCCAGCCGGGCTTGACCTCGACCACGATGTCGCAATGGCCGGCGCCTCGGTTGAGGTTGTCCAAAGTGGTGCCGCTGCCCGCACGCGACG
>JAEZHS010000272.1 GCA_023436825.1 Pseudomonadota bacterium
GGACTGGGTGGCTCTCTCGTTTGTGCAGAAACCGGCGGACCTGATCGAGGCACGGGCTTTGATCGGCGAACGCGCTGGGCTCATGGCGAAAATCGAGAAGCCCGCGGCTCTGGAGCGCATCGATGACATCATCCAGATATCGGACGCGATCATGATCGCGCGCGGCGACCTCGGGGTCGAGATTCCGCACGAGGAGGTGCCTGGTCGCCAGAAAGAGCTGGTGCGCGCCTGCCGGCTGGCTGTCAAACCGGTGATCGTCGCCACGCAGATGCTCGATTCCATGGTGGCGGCCCCGACGCCGACGCGCGCCGAGGCTTCGGACGTCGCAACCGCGATCTACGACGGCGCCGATGCCGTGATGCTGTCGGCGGAGTCGGCGACAGGCCAGTACCCATGGGAAGCCGTCGAAATGATGGACCGCATCATCCGCAGCACCGAGCAGCACAGGATGTATCGCCCCATCATAGAGGCAATCCAGCCGGACGAGGAGAAGACGCCGCCGCATGCGGTTGCGGCCGCGGCGGCCGACCTCGCCTCGGCGATCCATGCGGCGGCCATCGTCGCCTATACTTCGAGCGGTGCAACGGCCGCACGTATAGCGCGCAAGCGGCCCCGGGTGCCGATCCTGGCCACCACGACGAGCGTAGAAGTATCCCGTCGTCTCTGCCTCTTGTGGGGCGCAGACAGCGCGCTTTGCGAGGAGGTACAGAGCTACGAGGAGATGGTCAGCCGCGCTACGGACCTTGCGCAGAGGGAGAAGTTCGCGAAGGCCGGCGATATCTTGGTGGTCGTTGCCGGCATACCGCTAGGTCAGGCGGGGACAACCAACAATCTGCGCGTCGTTTCGGTCTCCTGACACCCCATGACGTCTCACTCGAAGCACCCCACAAGGGCTGGATCGCATGCGATCAGCCCGGCGAACTCCGGCCACGCATCTCTCTCCGAGAGAATCGTGTAAAAGCCCTCTTTGACCGAAGGTGCTCGTTCCACAGCGATCCTCCATTCCTCTTTGGAGAATGGCTGCTTTCGGATGGAGTCCCAGAAGCCTGTTCGTGCGAACAATTCCCCGATTTTCTCGTGGTGGTTGCCGCCCTGCACGCTGCTGACAAGGTAGGCTGCCGTCCCCGTCTGGAGGCCGTGGAGCCGCGGCCTCGCTCCGGTCATATCAAGCGCGTGAGAAATGAGGTGCTCGCTGCCGCTGCTCGGCCGCGATGAGCCTGCGATCTCCATGGCAACCCCGTTCAACATGAGCGCCGTCGCGAGAAGCCGAATTCCTTCTTCGTCCAATACCGGATTTGCCATGAACTGAAAGACGCTGGCGTCGGATATCAACGCAGCCAGGTCGTTGACTGGATCTCCTCGCCGGTGGAAGGCCAGCTTCCAGTCCGAAACGGCCGTGAACTTGGAGCACAAATCGCCGACTCCGGAATGCCAGAGCGGCAGCGGTGCCCGTTGACAGACTGCGAGATCGACCAGGACCGCTTCGGGAAGCCCGGTGGGGAGTGACCGACGCTTGCCCTCCTGGGTCAAACTCGCTCGTGGCGAGCAGAACCCGTCGTTGGAAAGGGACGTGGGCACCGCAAAGTAAGGCAGTCCGGCAAGGGAGGCGATATACTTCGCGACGTCGAGCGCCTTGCCGCCGCCGACTCCAACCAATGCCTTGCACGAAGATGGCACTACGCTCAGCAGGCTTACCGCTTCTTCTACGGTCGCCGCCTTCACTTCACGGACAAGAGCCGGAGCTGTGCCCTGATCCCGGAGGCTCTGTCGGGCAGCGTCCAGGATCGACGGCAACAGCCCTTCACTGTGAAACAGAGTGGCCGGTATCAGGCGGGAGCGTGCCAAGTAGAGACCCAGGCGCTGTAGGGCGCCGGCCTTGAGACGCACGAGCCAAGGCACATTGATCTGGGCATTCTTCATGCCAGTCCTCTTGCAATCTCGGGCCTCCAGTCCGGTCAGTCGAACCCGAACCGCACCGCCTTCAGCGCCGCCTCCTCGACCGCCTGCACCACGCGCTGGAATGACCGCTCCGCGGCAGTCGTCCGCCGCATCGTCTTCGCCGGCTGCAGCACGAACAACAGCATTGCGCGGCCCGGCACGTCATAGCGCTCGCCGAACTTCGCCCTGGCGAGCGCTGTGTCGGCGGGCTTGTGCGTGTCCAGGAGCTTGATCCAGTGGCTGCCGCCTGCAGCCGAGGGCAGGGTGAACGGCACCATGTCGGCGTGCGCGTTCATGACGATCAGCAGGGTCGAATCGTCACCCTCCCGTCGAATGCCGGTCTCCTGCGCCCGGCCGTCGAGCAGCACGGCCAGACTGCAGGCGCGCCCATCCTCCCAGTTTTCCTTCGTCATTTCCTCGCCGGCCGGCGTCAGCCAGGTCACATCCTTGACGCCGATCTCCTCGTCGTAGGCACCCGTCAGGAAGCGGCCGCGCCGCAGCATGGGCAGCGCCTTGCGGATCATCACGAGCTCGCGCACGAACTCGGCCTGGATGCGGCCGTCCGGCCCGATGCCCTGCCAGTCCATCCACGAGATTTGGTTGTCCTGACAGTAGCTGTTGTTGTTGCCGGCCTGGCTGCGCGCGAACTCATCGCCGGCCAGTAGCATCGGCGTGCCGCGCGATAGCAGGAGGGTGGCGAGGATGTTGCGCATCTGCACCAGCCGAGTGGCGCGGATCTGCGGATCGTCCGTGGGACCTTCGATACCGTAATTGTGCGAGAGGTTGTGGTTGTGGCCGTCGCGATTGTCCTCGCCGTTCGCCTCATTGTGCTTGTCGTTGTAGGACACGAGATCGTTCAGCGTGAAGCCGTCATGCGCCGAAACGAAATTGATCGAGGCCCAGGGCTTGCGGCCGCGGCTGGCGAACAGGTCGGCCGAGGCGGTGATCCGCGAGGCGAGCTGGGGCAGCTGGCCGTCGTCTCCGCGCCAGTAGGCGCGCACTGTGTCGCGGTAGCGGTCGTTCCATTCGGCCCAACCCGGCGAGAAGCGCCCGACTTGGTAGCCGCCAGGCCCGAGGTCCCACGGCTCTGCGATCAGCTTGACCTGGCCGAGCGTCGGTTCTTGCCGGCAGGCGTCGAGGAAGCGGCCGTCCTGCTCGAAGCCGTGCGGTTCGCGACCCAGGATGGTGGCGAGGTCGAAGCGGAAGCCGTCGACGTGCATGTCGTTGGCCCAGTAGCGCAGGCTGTCCATCACCATCTGCAGCACGCGCGAATTGGAGAGG
>JAEZHS010000276.1 GCA_023436825.1 Pseudomonadota bacterium
GACGCGCGCGGTCCGGAAGAGCATGAACCATGAGCGTTCAGAGATTGGCGCTGACGTCTGTTCGGCCTGTCAGGGCCCGGAAAATCTCCAGGCTGTAGCGGCCGAACGCCTCCGAAGCCCGCAGTTCCACGGTCCGGGGCCGTGGCAGATCGATCCGGAGGTCTGCCGCTATGCGGCCGGGCCGAGGCGACATGACCACCACGCGGTCGGACAGGAACACCGCCTCGGGGATCGAATGGGTGACGAACAGCACCGTCTTGCGCGCCGATTGCGCCAGATCGCGCTCGCCCCAGATGCGCAGGAGCTCGAGCGCCATGTCGTCGCGCGTCATGGCGTCGAGCGCCCCGAACGGCTCGTCCATCAGCAACAGGGGCGGATCGAGCAGCAGGGCGCGGCAGAGCGCGGCGCGCTGCTGCATGCCGCCCGACAGCTCGCGCGGCAGCTTGTCGCCGAATCCCTTCAGCCCGGCCATGTCGAGCAGCTGGAGGGCGCGGGCCTGCAGCGCCGCCGGATCCTTGCCGGCGAGCTCGGCCGGCAGCAGTACGTTCTGCAGGATCGAGCGCCATTTCAGCAGGACCGGCGCCTGGAACACCATGCCGATGTCCGGGATGGGCTCGCGCACGGCGCGGCCGGCGACGGTGACCGTGCCGACCGTGGCCGGCCGCAGCCCGGCAACGATGCGCAGCAGCGTGGACTTGCCGCAGCCGCTCGGGCCCACCAGCGAGACGAACTCGCCGGCGCCGACGGACAACGAAATGCCGGCGAGGGCCTCGACCGGGCCGCTCGCCGCCTCATAAGTCATGCCGACCCGGTCGAGGCCGATCAGTTCATTCGTCACAGCAACCACTGTCACCCCGAGCGAAGGGGGGGGCCTTTGGGGCAACCGGAAAGGTCCCTCGCTGCGCTCGGGATGACAGCGAGGGCGATCGGACGGCGGGTCCTACTTCGGCATCTCGACCTTGGTGAAGTACTCGGTCGAGTAGACATCCTTGCACTCAACCTTCTTGGGCAGGCCCATGTAGGTGTTCACCAGGTCGACCGAGTCGCACATCTTCTTCTCGTCGATCCAGCCGATGCCGTTCTTGGCGTAGCGCTCGGTCTTCATCAGGCCGAGGCCGATCATCATGTTGGGCGTCATGACCTCGACATCGACCTCAGGCACGCGCTTTTTGAAGATCTCCATGGCCGCCTTCGGGTCGGCCATGACGTCGCGCCAGCCCATGTAGGACGCCTCGAGGAAGGCCTTCAGCACGGCCGGACGCTCCTTCATGGTCTTGGCGCTGGCCATGATCGACATGGAGTACATGTCGAAGCCGAAATCGGCCCACGGCATCATCACCACGTTGCCCTTGCCGGCGGCCTTCTCGTAGAGCGGCAGGCCGGTCGAGTAGTCGCCGACGCCATCCATGCGCTTTTCGGCGACGGCGGCGATCTTGGCGGCGGGCTCGATGTTCACCCAGCTCACCTTGGCGGGATCGATGCCGTTCACCTTGGCGAAGGCCGGGAACATCTGGCGCTGGCTGTCGCCCGGAGGGGCGCCCAGCGTCTTGCCCTCGAGGTCCTTGGGCTTGCTGAGCGGCTTGTCCTTGAGGCTGAAGATGTTGAGCGGCGTCTTGTCGAACACCATGCCGACCGTCTTGATGGTCGTGCCGCGGCCGACCGAGGCGATGACCACGGCGGCATCGGCGAGGCCCGCATCGGCGCGGCCGGTATCGACCTTGGCGATCGAATCGCCCGAGCCCTTGGAATTCTCCAGGGTCACGTCGAGGCCCTTGGCCTTGTAGTAGCCCTTGTCGAGCGCCACCCAGTAGGCGGCGTGGTCGCCGACGGCGAACCAGTTCAGCGCAAAGGTGAACTTCTCCTGCGCCGACGCGCTGCCGGCCGTCGCCAGCAGGGCGGCAAGCGCCAGTGACATTGTCTTGGTCATGATGTGCTCCCTGTTTTTCCCTTCCCCGAATCAATCAATTCCCTCGGCCCAAGGCGCCCACAGCTTGGCGACCAGCACGACAGCGCCGTACAGCACGAGGCCCACCACCGAGATCCAGATCAGCGAGGCGAACGCCACCGAGGTGTTCATGCTGCTCTGGGTGGTGACGATGACGTAGCCCAGGCCCTTCTGCGAGGCGACGAACTCGCCGACGATGGCGCCGACCACGGCGGCCGTCGCCGTGATCTTGAGCGCGCTCAGGATGTAGGGCAGGGCGTTGGGAATGCGGATCTTGACGAAGATCTTCCATTTCGGCGCGTTGAACACACGGCCGAGGTCGAGCATGTCGGCCTCGACTTGGCTCAGGCCCACGGCGGTGTTGATCACCACCGGGAAGAAGCCGATCAGCGCCCCCATCAGCATGTTGGGAAAGATGCCGTAGCCCATCCAGATCAGGAACAGCGGCGCGATCGCCACCTTGGGCAGCGTATTCACGAACACCAGGAACGGCACCAGGGCGTTGGCGATCAGCGGCGACCAGGCGATGCCTACGCCCAGGGCGACACCGACTCCCGCCGCCAGGAAGAACGCGCCGATGATCTCCAGCGTCGTCACCCAGATGTGCTGCATCCATGCGGTGTCGCCGTGCCATAGCGCGTTCCACACCGCGTGCGGAGAGGGCAGCAAATACTCGCGAATGCCGCCGATGCTCACGGCGAGCTGCCAGCTCGCGAGCAGAAAGGCGAACAGCGCGACGGTCGGCCAGTACTGGCGCAGCAAAGGCTGGAATTTGATCATGCGCGGTCGCACATTCGGGCACACTGGCGAAGCGTCAGAAAACCGTCAAGCTTGAGGATCATCTGTGAAACTGGCCCTGTGCAACGAGGTGATCCGCGAACTTTCCTTCGAACGTCAGTGCGCATTGGCGGCAGGTCTCGGCTATGGCGGCCTCGAGCTTGCACCCTTTACCTTCGGCGACGATGCATGGCGCATGCCGGCGGCCAGGCGTTCCGAAATCCGCAACATCTGCGCCGGCAACGGCCTCGAGGTGAGCGGACTGCACTGGCTGCTGGCGGCGCCGGCGGGCCTTTCGATCACGACAGCCGATCGCGTGGTCTGGCAGAAGAGCGTCGATGTCCTGCTTGCCTCGGTGGATCTGTGTGCCGAGCTGGGCGGCACCTATCTCGTGCACGGCTCTCCGGCCCAGCGTCGCGTGGCGACGCCGGACGACGCCGGCCGTGCGGAAGAGGCGTGGATCCTGGCCGGAGAGCAGGCAGCGATGGCGAAGGTCGCGTACTGCATCGAGCCGCTGGCTAAGCCCGATTGCAATTTCGTCAACACGCTGGCCGAGGCGGCCGAGGTTGTGCGCCGGTTGGGCAATCCCGCGCTGCGCACCATGGTCGACACGCTGGCCGCCAGCCTCATGGAGCCCGAACCGGTGGCCGACGCCATCCGGCGCTGGGTGCCGACCGGCCTCGTAGCCCATGTCCAGTTCAACGATCGAAACCGGCGCGGCCCGGGGCAGGGAGAGGACCGGTTCGCCCCTGTCGTGAAAGCCTTGCGCGAAACCGGCTATGGCGGCTGGATCGCCATGGAGCCTTTCGTCTATGAGCCTGATGGGCCGACCTGCGCCGCGCGCATGATCGGCTATGTCGCGGGTCTGCTGGAGTCGAGCGTATGAAGGTCAAGCTGCAAGAGGTCGAGCGCTACGAGCGGCATGTGAAGATGCGGCTCGCCTTCCGCTTCGGCGTGATCACCGTCACCGATGCCACGCAGGCGGTGATCCGTGCCCGCATCTCGCTGCCCGACGGCCGCAGCAGCCACGGCGTCGCCGCCGAGGCGCTGGCGGCCAAGTGGTTCGAGAAGAGCCCGGCGTTCACCGACGAGCAGAACCTCGACCAGCTTCGACAGGCGCTCGACCTTGCGATCGAGCTCTATCGTGCGCGCGGCCTCGACACGCCTTTCGGCCTGTTTGCGGGCACCTACCTCGAGCAGCAGAAGCGCGGCGCGGCACTGGGCCTCAATCCGCTGGTCGCCGCCTACGGTCCGGCCTTGCTCGACCGCGCCATCCTGGACGCAGTCGGCAAGGCGACCGGCCAGTCCTTTGCCGAAATGATCACGCGCAACGTGCCGGGCATCCGCGCGACGACGCTGACGCCCGACATCGAGGAGCCGGAGATCGCGCCGTTCCTGGCGAAGCTGACGCCCGGCAAGAGCATCGACGTCCGCCATACCGTGGGTTTGGTCGATCCTTTGACGGCAGCCGATCGGCCGGCAGCGGAGCGCGTCAATGACGGCTTGCCGGAAACCCTGGAAGAGGTCGTCTCCTACTATCGCGGCCGCTACTACAAGCTGAAGGTGGGCGGCGACATCAAGGCCGACCTCGACCGGCTCGGCCGCATCGCCGCGGTGCTCGACGCCGGCGCCGGCGACTACCGCGCGACGCTCGACGGCAACGAGCAGTACGACGGCGTCGCAGGCATCGTCGAGCTGTGGCGCAAGGTGGCCGAGACGCCGGGCCTGGCGAAGCTCGCCAAGGCGACGCTGTTCATCGAGCAGCCGATCAAGCGCGCGGTGGCCTTGTCGCGATCGGTCGGACCGCTGGCCCAGTTGCGGCCGGTGATCATCGACGAATCCGACGGCGAGCTGTCGTCGTTCCCGTCGGCGCTGCGGCTGGGCTACACCGGCGTCTCGAGCAAGAACTGCAAGGGCTTCTACAAGTCGATCCTGAATGCCGTCCGCGTCGCTCACCTGGGCACCGAGCACTTCATGTCGGCCGAGGATCTCACGACCTGGCCCGGCGTCAGCGTGCAGCAGGATCTGGCCTTGGTCTCGCTGCTCGGGCTGACGCATGTCGAGCGCAACGCGCATCACTTCATCGACGGCATGGGCTTCGCGCCGGAAAAGGAGCAGCTTGCCTTCGTCGCGGCCCATCCCGATCTCTACGAAAAAAAGGATGGCAAGCCGGCGCGGCTCAGGGCCTTCGGCGGCAAGCTGGCCTTGGGTTCGCTCGACGTGCCGGGATTTGCCGTCGGCGCCGACATGGATTTCCGCTCGATGGCGCCGATGAAGGGAGTTTCGACATGACGCTGCCAGCCCGCTTCGAGACCGTCGAGGCTGTCGAGGACTTCATGACGGCGCCGTCCGACGCAGTGGTCGCCGATCTCGCCAAGACGCCGGGCGACATCATCGTGTTGGGGGTCGGCGGCAAGATGGGCCCGACGCTCGCCCGCATGGCCAAGCGCGCCGCGCCGTCGAAGAAGGTGATGGGCGTGGCGCGCTTCAGCGCGCCCGGCGTCCGCGAGGCGCTGGTCGAGGCGGATGTCCAGCCGATTTCGGCCGACCTGCTGGATCGCGCGCAGCTCGAGAAGCTGCCCAAGGCTGCCAATGTCGTCTTCATGGCGGGCCGCAAGTTCGGCGCCACCGGCGACGTGCCGCTGACCTGGGCGATGAACGTGCAGGTTCCGGCGATGGTCGCCGAGGTGGTCAAGGACTCGCGCATCGTCGCCTTCTCGACCGGCTGCGTTTATCCCTTCGTACCGGTCGACAGCGGCGGTGCGAGCGAGGATGTGCCGCCGATCCCGCCGCCCGGCGACTACGCCACCTCCTGCGTCGGCCGCGAGCGCATGTTCGAGTTCTTCTCCAACAAGCACGGCACGCCGGGCCGCCTGTTCCGGCTGAACTACGCCATCGACATGCGCTACGGCGTGCTGCATGACATCGGCCGCAAGGTGCGCGACGACGAGCCGATCGACCTGTCGATGGGCCACGTCAACGTCATCTGGCAGGGCGATGCCAACGCGATCGCGCTGCGCTGCCTGGCGCACGCGACGACGCCGACGACGCCCATCAACGTCACCGGCCCCGAGACCATCGAGGTGCGTTGGCTGGCCGGCGAGTTCGGCAGGCTGCTGGGCCGGCAGCCCAAGCTCACCGGCACGCCGGCGGCGACGGGATGGCTGAACGATTCGCGCCGCATGGTGAAGGAGTTCGGCCCGCCCTCCGTGCCCCTCGCGAAGATGATCGAATGGACCGCCGACTGGCTGGCGCGCGACATGGCGACCCTGAACAAGCCCACGCACTACGAGGTGCGCGATGGCAAGTACTGAGGCTCTCGACGTCCGGCCGATCGACGCGGCGCTGAGCGAGGCGGTGTGGCCATTGTCGGTCGAGGCGGGATGGAACCAGAACCTCGCGGATTGGCGCTTCATGCTGGGGGCGGGTCGCGGCTTCGGCTGTGTCGGACCGGACGGCCGATGGCATGCCAGCTCGCTCGTCCTGCCGCTCGGCCAGAAGCTCGCCTGGATCAGCATGGTGCTGGTGACCAAGGACCGTCGGCGCGGCGGCGTCGGGACGGGGCTGCTCAAGCGCTGCATCGAAGAGGTGCGTTCGGCCGGCGCGGTCGCCGGCCTCGACGCCACGGAGCAGGGACGTCCCATCTACCTGCCGCTCGGCTTTCACGATCTCTACCCGATTGCCCGCTGGCACTTTGACGCGGCAAGGGACGCTGTGGCGCCACCTGCAGGCGTCACCGTGCGGCCCATCGGACCGGCTGACCTGCCGAAGCTCGCTCTTTACGACCGGCCGCTGACGGCAATGGAGCGGCCGGCCATTCTGGCGCATCTCGCCCTGCGTCAGCCCGGGCGGGCCTGGGTCGCCGAGGATGCCGCAGGCAAGATCGTGGGCTTCGTGCTTGGCCGCGAAGGTAGGACCGCGACATCGCTCGGCCCCGTGGTCGCCGACAGTGAATCGATCGCGCTCGCGTTGATTACGAGGGCTGCAACGGCCGCGCCGGGACCGTTCATCATCGATGTGCCCACCGCGCATCGCGCCGTGCGCGCCTGGCTCGAGGACCAGGGCGCGGTGAGCCCTCGCGGCTACATGCGCATGACCCTGGGCGACGCCGAAGGTCTCGACGATGCCACGCATGTCTTTGCTCTCGCTGGGCCGGAACTTGGCTAAACCCTCGCTGTCATCCCGAGCGAAGCGAGGCGCCTTTCCTGTTGCCCCAAAGGCCCCTCGCTTCGGTCAGCGCGGGAAAATTCCCGCGCCGGGTGACAGCGGATGCTAGGATGGTTCGTATGATCCCAGACAAGGCTCTCCACTGGCGCGACCTGCCGGCGCCCGTCCTCTCCTTGCTGCGGCAGGGCTCGGTGATCCCCGCCCATCCGCTGGCGCTCGGGCCTGACCGCAAGTTCGACAAGCAATCGCAGCGGGCGATCAGCCGCTACTACGTCGATGCCGGCTCAGGCGGACTGGCCGTCGGCGTGCACTCGACGCAGTTCGCCATCCGCGAGGTCGGGCTCTATCGCCCGGTCCTGGAGCTCGCCATCGAGACGGCCCGTGAATGGACCGATCGTCCACTGGTGATGATCGCGGGCGCCGTGGGCAAGACGGCGCAGGCCATCGAGGAGGCGCGCACGGCGCGCTCGCTGGGCTATCACGCCGTGCTGCTGTCGCTCGCCGCCTTGAAA
>JAEZHS010000647.1 GCA_023436825.1 Pseudomonadota bacterium
ACGATCTTGCCCGGATGGACGTTCTTCTTGGTCCAGCTCATCTCGGAGACGTGCACCAGACCCTCGACGCCCGGCTCGAGCTCCACGAAGGCGCCGTAGTCAGTGATGTTGGTGACGCGGCCCTTGAGCTTGAGGCCGACCGGGTACTTGGCGCCGGCGCCATCCCACGGATCGCTCATCAGTTGCTTCATGCCGAGCGAGATGCGCTGCGTCTCGGGGTTGAAGCGAATGACCTGCACCTTGACCTGCTGGCCGATGGTGAGGGCTTCCGACGGATGATTGATGCGCTTCCAGGCGATGTCGGTGACGTGCAGCAGGCCGTCGACGCCGCCCAGATCCACGAACGCACCGTAGTCGGTGATGTTCTTGACGACGCCGTCGAGCACCTGGCCCTCCGACAGCGCGCCCATCAGGCGGGTGCGGTCCTCCGCACGGGTCTCTTCCATGACGGCGCGGCGCGACACGACGATGTTGCCCCGGCGGCGGTCCATCTTGAGGATGGCGAACTGCTGGGCCTGGCCCATCAGCGGGCCGACGTCGCGCACCGGGCGAACATCGACCTGGCTGCCCGGCAGGAAGGCCACGGCGCCCGACAGGTCGACCGTGAAGCCGCCCTTCACGCGGCCGAAGATCGTGCCCATGACGCGTTCCTGATCGTTGAACGCCTTCTCGAGCAGGGTCCAGGCTTCCTCGCGGCGAGCCTTGTCGCGCGAGAGAACGGCTTCGCCGTCCTTGTTCTCCATGCGGTCGACGAAGATGTCGACGGTGTCGCCTTCGCGCACTTCGGGAGCGCCGGTGCCGCCATTGGCGAATTCACGGAGGGCGACGCGGCCTTCGGACTTCAGCCCGACATCGACCACGACGAAATCATTTGCAATGCGAACGACGCGGCCCTTGACGACCGTACCTTCGAAGCTCGACGAACCGCCGAGCGATTCTTCGAGGAGTGCTGCGAACTCCGCGCTGGCGGCGTCGTTCGGCTGTTTACGCAGGGCGCTGCCCTTGGCCATTCAATACCTCTTCCTTCATCGATCCCGGGCGAAACGCTGCCGCCCGTCGGCCAACCGGTTAAGTCCGGCGGATCCACTGCCTTGAAACCGCGTCCGGAGCGAGCTCCACACGCAATCGCCGCTCGAAGTCTTCGATTCCCCCGGCGGCGACTTACGGCCCGGAGGAGCGAAAGCCCTTGCTCGAAATGAATGCCAGGGCGGCGGCGAAGGCCGCATCGGCATCCATGTCGCTGGTATCGAGGTGGTAAGCATCGGGCGCGGCTTTCAAAGGTGCAGCCGCCCGTTCGCTGTCGCGACGGTCCCGCTCCGCCATCTCGGCAAGAACGCGCGGTCTTATAGTGTCGGCACCCCGCTCGCGCAACTCCTGGTATCGGCGCTCGACCCGCGCATCCAGGCTCGCCGTGACGAACAATTTCACCGGCGCATCGGGGCAGATGACGGTCCCGATATCGCGTCCGTCGAGCACGGCGCCCGATGGCTGATATGCGAATTCTTTTTGAAATTTCAAGAGGTTGGCCCGGACCTCCGGGATTGCCGCCACCTTCGAGCCGGCTTGGCCCGCTTCGTCGCCGCGCAGCGCCGGATTGTCGAGGTCGGCCGCCTTCAGGGCAGCGGCTGCTTCTGCCGGCGTCCAGCTGGTATGCGCGGCTGCCCAGCCGACGGCCCGGTAGAGCAGGCCGGTATCGAGGTGGGGCAGCCGGTAATGGGCGGCCAGCCGCTTGGCGAGTGTGCCCTTGCCGGAGGCTGCCGGCCCGTCGATCGCGATTAGGAGGGGTTTCACGCCGCCTCGATACGGGCCCCCAAGCCGTTCATCAACTGGGCAAAGCCCGGGAAGCTGGTCTCGATCGCCGAGCCATCGTCGATCGCCACCGGCTCGCGCGCCGCGAGCCCCAGCACCAGGAACGACATGGCGATGCGATGGTCGAGCTGGGCCGCCACCAGGCCGCCCCCGGCAGGCGGCGCGCCGCTGCCATGAACGACCAGGTCGGCCGCGCCCATCTCGTGCTTCACGCCGTTGGCCGAAAGGCCGGCCGAGACGCTGGCCAGCCGGTCGCTTTCCTTGGCGCGCAGCTCCGCCAAGCCCAGCATGCGCGTCGTGCCCTTCGCGCAGGCAGCGGCGATGGCCAGGATGGGATATTCGTCGATCATCGACGGCGCGCGCTCAGCCGGCACCTCGATGCCCTTCAGCCTGCCGCCTTTGACATGCAGATCCGCCACCGGCTCGCCGCCCAGCTCGCGCTGGTTCTCGAAGGCGATGTCGGCGCCCATGTCGCGCAGCGTCTCGTAGAGCCCGGCGCGCAACGGGTTGACGCCGACATTCTCGACGGTGACGTCGCTGCCCGGCCGGATCGCGGCGGCGACGACGGCAAAGGCGGCCGACGAGGGATCGCCGGGGACGACGATGTCGCGGCCCAGAAGCTCGGGCCAGCCGACGACGGTGATGTGCTTTGCGCCGTCGTTCGCTGCCGTCACGCGCACCTCGGCGCCGAAATGGCGCAGCATGCGCTCGGTATGGTCGCGCGTGGCCTCGGGTTCGATCACCGTGGTCTCGCCCGCCGTGTTGAGGCCGGCCAGCAGGATGGCGCTCTTCACCTGCGCCGAGGCCACCGGCAGGCGGTACTCGATCGGCACCATCTCGTCGGTGCCGACGACGGCGAGCGGCAGGCGGCCACCGGCGCGCCCCTCGAAACGGGCGCCCATGCGGGTGAGCGGCTCGATCACCCGTTGCATCGGCCGACGCCGCAGCGAGGCGTCACCGGTCATGATGCTGGTGAAGGGATGGCTGGCGAGGATGCCGGCGAGCAGGCGCGCCGAGGTGCCGGAGTTGCCGAGCTCGAGCACGTCGGCAGGCTCGCGGCCGCCGCCCACGCCGAAACCGCGCACGCGCCAGAGGCTGGCATCGCGCTCATGCGTCACTTCCGCACCCAGCGCCCGCAGCGCCGCGGCGGTCGCCAGCACGTCCTCGCCTTCGAGCAGCCCCCGCACCGTGGTCTCGCCCAGGGCCAGGGCGCCGAACATCAGGGCGCGATGGGAGATCGATTTATCGCCCGGTGCGCGCACCCGGCCCCGCAAATAGCCGACCGGACGGGCGACGAGCTTGGCCGAATGGGCTCGCGATGGCAGGACAACCTCCTGAAAAGGCGGCGGAAATGCGACGCCGCGTTCTCGTACCATGGAGGAATTTGGTTTTGACAGGGTGAAAGACGCGTGACATACGCCCTCCCTCGCGGCCGATTTGGCCGGTTTCTGCGGAATTTTCCGGGAGTTTCTGCGTGGTGAAGGCGAGCTGGGGTACTAAGCGCACCTGCCAGAGCTGTGCTGCGCGTTTCTACGACCTGAACAAGGGGCCGATCAAATGCCCCAAGTGC
>JAEZHS010000372.1 GCA_023436825.1 Pseudomonadota bacterium
CCCAGCCTCTCCCCCAAGGGGGAGAGGAGCATGAGCGAAGAGTGTGAGGCGGACCTGGAGGTCCGCGCTCCGGCAAGAGATCAGTAATTGACCTTCGGCTGGAAGTCGCCACGGCCCTCCGGCGTGACGTCGAACATGTTCCACAGCGGGTCCATGAGGTCGTTGTGGCGATACTCCTGGCCGGGCTCGGCCGGCACGTACAGGAGCTCGGATGCCCAGAAGTGGCGGATCGTTCCGTCTTCTTCGCGTCGGAATACGTTCAGGATCGGCATGTCCCATTCTTCGCCGGGCTTGAATTCCTGCTGGTCGCGCATGGCCTCCGACAAGGCCGTCGAATCGCCGTAATAGTCCCGGTCATAGGTGTTGCCGGCCGTCGACAGCAGCCGAAGGTTCTGCCAGCCACGCTGCTTGGCGAGGTCCTGCAGACGCTTGAAGGGCGACTTCGCGACGACGACGAGATTGATGCGCTGACCGATATGCAGCGCGGCGCCATTCAATCCGTCGAGGAAGTGCGTGCAGCCGGGGCACGGCTCGGCACGTTCCGGCCCGAACATGAAGCTGTAGATCGCAAGAGTATCCTTGCCCGGCGCGAACAGCTCGGAGAGCTTGATCCGGCCGGTCCTGCCGCTCGGACGCCTGCCCTCGAAGACGTAGTCCTCGGGAAGCTCGCCGCCCTTGGGCAAGGCGCGGCGCTGCTGAGCGACACGCTCGACGTGCCGGCGCAGCTCCATCTCCTCTTCCAGCAAGGCATTGCGAGCCTGCCGGTAGGAGGTGCTTTCGTTGGGAAACTGGAGATGCTCGAGGTGACGGTGCAGGTGTTGTTGCATGCCCGCCAAACGGCTGACCGGCGGCGATGGTTGCCTCAGACGTAGAGGAACGTGCCCAGCAAGACCCAGCGTGCCGCATCCTTGCCACGTTTGGTCACAAGCGGCGTCGTGTAATGCCAGAACGGCAGACGGTAGGCTGTCATCGTCGCCGGTTGCGCCACCGACACGATCTCGCTGAAATGACCGGCCCGGCTGTAGACCAGCCATTGATGGGCGACGCCGGGCGAGCACAGGCTGACGTGCAGGTCGATGTAGCCCGAGCGCGCGTCCTTGTTCTCGGGATGATGGTCGTTGTGCGGACCGGCATAGTCGCCCGCGCCGTAGCGCAGCACTTGCGAACCCCAGTGCGCCGCGAGGCGCCGGCCGCCCAGCGCCTCGGCGAAGGCGCGGAATGAGGCGGAGCGCATCATGCGTGCGAGCCCGATGCGCTCGGCTGCCTTGACGCCGCGCTCGCGTCGGCTCTCGAAGTAGATCGTGCGCGCCCGGCTGGTCTTGGGCAGCAGCTCGCCATAGTCGTGGCGCATCTCGGAGATGCTTTCAGGCGGGATCGGCCGCTCCATGAGCTCGAGCTCGTCCTTCAGCGACTGCTCCAGTATCCGACGCACGCGCTCGGCCTTGGCTCGGTCCAGGAGATCCTGCCGTGCCAGGAATCGGACCCGCGGATTGGCGAGCGCCCCGCACAGCGCGTGCGTGCCGGCAAGGACGCGCCGTCCCGAAGCGTTGAGCAGGTCCTCGAACTCGGCCGGAATGGCGTTTGATCTCATGCGGGCACCACTCTAAAGGACAACTCCAGGATGCCCTACGCCTCGCTCCGGGATTTCATCGCCCGCCTTGAACAAAGCGGCCGGCTGGTGCGCGTGAAGGCGCCGGTCTCGCCGCACCTGGAGATGACCGAGATCCAGACCCGCCTGCTGGCCGAGAAGGGCCCGGCGGT
This sequence comes from Pseudomonadota bacterium, assembly GCA_023436825.1. The sequence continues at coordinate 1,762 of JAEZHS010000372.1, forward strand.
GCTGTTCGAGAACGTGGTGCAGGCCGACGGCACGCGCTCGGACATCCCGGTGCTGGTCAATCTGTTCGGCACGGTCGAGCGCGTCGCCTGGGGCATGGACCGCGAGCCCGCACAACTGCGACAGGTCGGCGAGACGCTGGCCTTCCTGCGCCAGCCCGAACCGCCCGGCGGCTGGCGCGAAGCGCTCGACATGCTGCCGATGCTGCGCACGGTCATGGCGATGAAGCCGCGCACCGCCAACAGCGCGCCCTGCCAGGAAATCGTGCTGGCCGGCGACGACATCGACCTCGGCCGCCTGCCCATCCAGACCTGCTGGCCGGGCGAGCCCGCGCCGCTCATCACGTGGCCGCTGGTCGTCACCCAAGGCCCCAACCCGAAGGGCGACAAGCAGGACAGCTTCAACCTCGGCATCTACCGCCTGCAGGTGACAGGCAGGAACACGACCTTGATGCGCTGGCTGAAACATCGCGGCGGCGCGCAGCATCACCAGCGCTGGAAGGGCTCCGGCAAGAGCGAGCCCTTGCCCGCCGCCGCCGTGATCGGCGCCGATCCCGGCACCATCCTCGCCGCCGTGACGCCGGTCCCCGACACCCTCTCGGAGTACCAGTTCGCCGGCCTGCTGCGCGGCAAGAAGGTCGACCTGGTCGATTGCCGGACCGTGCCGCTGAAGGTGCCGGCCGAGGCCGAGATCGTGCTCGAGGGTCATGTCAGCCTAGAAGACTACGGCGACGAAGGCCCCTACGGCGACCACACCGGCTACTACAACAGCGTCGAGCGCTTCCCGGTGTTCACGCTCTCGGCCATCACCATGCGGCGCAATCCGATCTATCTCTCGACCTTCACCGGCCGGCCACCCGACGAGCCCAGCGTGCTGGGCGAGGCGCTGAACGAAGTGTTCATCCCCCTCTTCCAGCAGCAGTTCCCCGAGATCGTCGACTTCTGGCTGCCGCCCGAAGGCTGCTCCTACCGCATCGCCGTGGTGTCGATGAAGAAGGCCTACGCCGGCCACGCCAAGCGCGTGATGATGGGCGTGTGGAGCTACCTCAGGCAGTTCATGTACACCAAGTGGGTGATCGTCGTGGACGCCGACATCGATGCGCGCAACTGGAAGGACGTGATGTGGGCCATGAGCACGCGCATGGACCCGGCGCGCGACATCACCGTGATCGAGAACACGCCGATCGACTATCTCGACTTCGCGAGCCCGGTGTCGGGCCTCGGCTCGAAGATCGGGCTCGACGCGACTGACAAATTCCCCGGCGAGACCAACCGCGAATGGGGCCGCCAGATCCGCATGGACCAAGCCGTGGTCGACAAGGTCGATGCCATGTGGAGCGAGCTTGGTCTGCCGGGCAGCGGGAAGAAGATCTGGCGCTGATCAGCGCCGCATTCCGGTCAGCACTTTCTCCGCGACGAGCTTTCGTCCGACAGCGGCGTCCGCTTCCGCGGCACCACGTGTCGCGCTGCTGATCGCCACCTTGTCGAGGCCGAGCGCCTGCAATTCCTTCAGCCGCTCGATGCACCGCTCGGGCGGGCCGACGATGGCCATGCGGTCGACGAAGTCGTCGGTCAGTGTGCCGGCCTGGCGGGAGTCGCCTCTTGTATGCGCCTTCATGTCGTAGTTGCCGTGCAGCGCCTTGAGGACCTGCTGGTCGCCGGCCGAGGTCGGCACCTCGGTCTTGCCGTGCATCACCGAGAAGCGCGCGAAAGTCGTCAGGCCGCCGCGCACCAGGCTGCGGGCGGTGTCCATGTCGGTGTGGCAGCCGAGATTGAGATAGGCGCCGAAGGCGATGCCGTCGGGATCGAGGCCCGCCTCCTTGCGCGTCTTCCTGGCGAGCGCGATGCCCCACATCAGGCGCTCGACGTCGGCGCCCCGCGCGAACATCACGCGGTCGGCCAGGAGCGCGGCGATGGCGATCACCTTGGGACCGCTGGCCGCGACCTCGACCGGCACCTTGGGCCCACCGGCGATCCAGGCGATGCGGCTCGCGGACGGCGCGTC
>JAEZHS010000387.1 GCA_023436825.1 Pseudomonadota bacterium
CCGCCACCCAGGGCGCCAGCTCAAAAGTGTCGCCGACGGCGGATGCAAAATCCTGCGGGCTCATCCGGTTGAGCGCATCGAGCGTGAGCATCATGCCGGCCACCTAGCACGGCACGGCGACCGTCTCTATAGTCCGGCCGGAAAAAGCAGGGAGCCCCAATGACAGCCCACAACTCGTTCACCCGCCGCCGTCTCGGCAAGGCCGCACTGGCCGGCGCCACGCTGATCGGCGCGCCGTTGCCGCTGCGCCATGCCGCCGCCCAGGCGCCGGCCAACCTGAAGGTCGGCCTGCTGCTGCCGACATCGGGCATCCAGGCCCAGATCGGCCAGGCCTGCCGGCGCGGCGCCGACCTCGCCAACGACGTGTTCGCCGACGTGAAGCTGCCGGTGAAGCTCGACATCGTGAACTACGACACCGAGACCAAGCCCGACGTCGCCCGCACCCAGGCCGAGAAGGCGATCGATGCCGGCTGCCACATGCTGGTCGGCGCCTTCGATTCCGGCCAGACCATCGCCATCGCCCAGGTCGCCGAGCAGCGCGGCATTCCGCTGGTGGTCAACATCGCGGCAGCGCCGCAGATCACCGAGCAGGGCTACAAGTTCGTGGTGCGCAACTTCCCGACGGCGCCGATGCTGATCACCGGCGCCCTGGCGCTGCACAAGGAGATCTTCAAGATCTCGGGCAAGACGCCCAAGACCGCGGTGATGATGAGCGTCAACGACACGTTCGGCACCTCGATGGTGAACGGCATCAAGGCGCTGTTTCCCAAGCTCGACATGCCCTACGAGATCGTCGACTACATCACCTACGACCCCGCCGCCAAGGACCTCTCGGTCGAGGTCGGCAAGGCCAAGGCGACCAAGGCCGAGATGCTGATGCCGGTCAGCCGCCTCAACGACGCCAAGCTGCTCGTGCAGGAGATGGTGAAGCAGCGCTGGGAGCCGATGGCCGTGATGAATCCCGGCGCGCCCGGGCTCTACGAGCAGGACTTCCTCAAGACCATGGGCAAGTACGGCGACTTCATGATCTCCAACGTGCCGTGGCTCGACCCGAAGTCGGCGATGACCCAGGCGCTGGAGAAGCGGCATCTCGCGAAGTTCCCCAACGATCAGCTCGACCTCAACGGCGGCTTCACCTTCGAAGGCCTGCTGGTCGCGGCCCAGGCCTGGCTCAGCGCCAAGTCGACCAAGGCCGACGCGCTGATGGAGGCGCTGCGCAAGACCAAGATCGACCAGCACGTCATGGTCGGCGGGCCGATCCAGTTCGACGCCAAGGGCCAGAACGTCAACATCAAGGCCGCCGCCGTCGAGAACCTCAAGCGCAAGCCGACCGTGGTGCTGCCGCTGGAATCGGCCGCCGCCCCGCTGGTCTTCCCGATGCCGGGCTGGAACGACAAGCGGCGGACTTGACGGAGCTTTCCTCCCCTCGCGAAGCGAGGGGAGGTGCCCGCGAAGCGGGCGGAGGGGTCATGAGCATCAGCACTGTTGCCCATGACCCCTCCGGCCCTGCGGGCCACCTCCCCAGCGAAGCTGGGGAGGCACAAGAATCATGACCTCCGACTTCCTCCTCTCGCTCACTCAGGCCGTCACCAAGGGCCTGTTGACCGGCATGGTCTACGGGCTGATGGCGCTCGGCCTGTCGGTGATCTTCGGCGTCATGCGCATCGTCAATTTCGCGCACGGCGAGATGATGGTGGTCGGCATGTACCTCGCCTGGATGGGTTTCGAGTACCTGCAGGTCTCGCCCATGCTCAGCCTGCCGGTGATCGCGGCGCTCTTCTTCGCCGCAGGCTACGTCCTGCAGCGCGGCCTGATCTCGCCCTTCATCGGCCGGCCCGAGCACCAGCAGTTCCTGCTGCTGCTGGCCGTCGCCATCCTGCTGGTCAATGCGTCGCTCGCCATTGCCGGCCCCGATTCGCGCGGCATCCAGATGGAATCGCAGTTCGATTCATACGAGCTCGGTCCCCTTCTGTTCGACGCCGTGCGCCTGCACGCGGCGCTGGCCGCCGTCGCCGTCGCCCTGCTGCTGTGGCTCTTCTTCACCCGCACGCGCACCGGCAAGTCGATCCGCGCCGCCGCCGACAACAACCTCGCGGCCCTCGTGGTCGGCCTCGACGTGCGCCGCCTCTATGCCTTCACCTTCGGCATCGGCGCCGCCTGCGTGGGCGCCGCAGGCGCGCTCATGATCACCATCATCCCGGTCTCGCCCTTCCTTGCCACCGAATACACCCTGCTCGCCTTCGTCATCGTGATCGTGGGCGGCCTCGGCAGCATGACCGGCGCTCTTCTGGGCGGCCTGTTGATCGGCGTCAGCGAAGCGGTGGCGGGCCTGCTGCTGCAGCCGTCGCTGAAAAGCATGTTCAGCTTCGGGCTCCTCATCCTGGTCCTGCTGCTGCGTCCGCAGGGTCTGGTCGGCAAGGGCTCGCAGTGAGCCACCTGATCCGCCGTCTTGCCGGCAACGCGCCGCCGCGCATCATGTGGAGCCTGGGCGTCCTGCTGGCCCTGCTGCTCGTGGCGCCGGCGCTGCTCGGCAAGTACTGGCTCTCCGTCCTGATCCTGATCCTGTACTTCGCCTATGTCGGCCAGGCCTGGAACATCATGATGGGCTTCGCGGGCCAGCTCTCGCTTGGCCACGCGCTCTATGCCGGGTTGGGCGGCTACATCGCCGCCGGTCTGTACTTCCATTACGGCATCGGCCCATGGGCCGGCCTCCTTGCCGCTGTTGCGGTCGCGGGAGCGGCCGGCGCGATCGTCGGCTATCTCGGCTTCCGTTTCTCGCTCGCGGGTGTCTACTTCGCGCTGCTGACCATCGCCTTCGCCGAGTTCACCCGTGTCGCCTTCGATCATTGGGATTGGGCGGGTGGCTCGGGCGGCCTCTTCCTCAAGGTCGAACCTGAGACCGATGTCCTGAACCTGCGCGGCGGACCGCTGCTCTTCTACTATGCGATCCTGGCGCTCACGGCCGGCGCCTTCATCCTCTGCCGTGCCCTGCTGCAGAGCCGCCTCGGCCAGTACTGGCTCGCCATCCGCGAGGATGCCGAGGCGGCGCAGGCGGTCGGCGTCCCCGTCCTGCGCTGCAAGATGATCGCCATCGTGATCTCGGCGGCGCTGACGGCGCTGGCGGGCGTGTGGAACGCCTTCTACTACAACAACCTGTTCCCCGAGACGGCGTTCGCGATGGGCCGCTCGATCGAGATCACGCTGGCGCCCATCATTGGCGGCCTGGGCACGCTGTTCGGGCCGATCGTCGGCGCCGTCGTGCTGACCGGTCTCGGCGAGGCCTTCACCGACCTGGGCGACGTGCTGCACATCCCCGGCATCAAGCAGGTCTTCTATGGCCTGGCGCTGCTGGTGATCGTGATGTACCGGCCGGCCGGCATCTGGCCTTGGCTCGCCGACAAGCTCGGCCTCAAGGAGCACCGGCCATGAGCGGCGCGCGGCTCGACCTCGAGGGCGTGAGCAAGCATTTCCGTGGCCTGCGCGCGGTGCACGACGTCAGCTTCACCGTGCCGGGCGGCGCCATCCATGCCCTGATCGGCCCCAACGGCGCGGGCAAGACCACGATCTTCAACATGATCGCCGGCGTCTTCGCTCCCAACAGCGGCGTCGTGCGCCTCGACGGCAAGGCCATCTCGGGGCTGAGGCCCGATCTCATCTGCGACGCCGGCGTCGGCCGCACCTTCCAGCTCGTCAAGCCGTTCAAGGGGCTGAGCGTGCTCGAGAACGTCACCGTCGGCGCCCTGCACCGCAAGCCGCGTCTCGCCGAAGCGCAGGACAGCGCCAACGCCATCCTGTCGCGCCTTGGACTCCACGACCGGCGCCATCAGCTTGCCGAGAGCCTCACCCTGCCCGACCGCAAGCGTCTGGAAGTGGCGCGCGCTCTCGCTACCGAGCCCAAGCTGCTGCTGCTCGACGAGGTGATGGCGGGGCTGCGGCCCACCGAAGTCGACGTCATGGTCGGCTTCCTGCGCGAGCTCAACCAGCGCACCGGGCTCACCATCCTGCTGATCGAGCATGTCATGCGGGCAGTGATGGCGCTCGCCGCCGAGGTCGTGGTGGTGAGCTACGGCGAGAAGATCGCCCAGGGCACGCCGCAGGAGATCACCCGCCACCAGGACGTGCTCGACGTCTATCTCGGCGAGCAGGAGGAGCCGTGAGCGCGCTCCTCGAAGTCGACGGGCTCGACCTCTTCTACGGCGACGCCCAGGCGCTCGACGGCGTGTCGCTGCAGATCGCCACGGGCGAGATCGTCGCCATCGTCGGCGCCAATGGCGCCGGCAAGAGCTCGCTGATCCGCACCATCCACGGCATCGAGAAGCCGGCGCACGGCAGCATCCGCTTCGACGGCGTCGACATCGCGGGCTGGCCGTCGTTTCGGACGTGCGAGGCGGGCATCGGCCATGTTGCCGAAGGCCGCCAGGTCTTTCCCAATCTCTCGGTGCTGGAGAACCTGGAGATGGGCGCCACGCCCAGGCGGGCGCGGGCACTCGAGAAGCAGACACTGGAGCGCGTGTTCACCCTCTTCCCGCGGCTGTCCGAACGGCGGCGACAGGGAGCCGGCACCCTGTCGGGCGGCGAACAGCAGATGCTGGCGATCGGCCGCTGCCTGATGGGACAGCCGCGCTTGATCATGTTCGACGAGCCGTCGCTCGGGCTGGCGCCGGCCATCGTCCAGGAGGTCTTCCGCATCGTGCGGCGGCTGAACGAGGAAGGTCTGACCATCCTGCTGGTCGAGCAGAACGTCATGGCCTCGTTGAAGATTGCCCATCGCGGCTATGTTCTGGAGAACGGCCGCATCGAGCTTTCCGGCACCGGCAGCGAGCTCCTGGACGACGACCGGGTGCGGCAGGCCTATCTGGGACTTTAGTCTCTTCCGGACCGCGCGCGTCGCCGCGCGCCTCATGATCATGAG
>JAEZHS010000654.1 GCA_023436825.1 Pseudomonadota bacterium
ACCATCATGTCGACGCCGCCCCGCCGCCCGAGCTAGCCCTTCTCGGTGACGCGGACCTCGTACCAGGTCGGCAGGCCCTGGATGTTCGAGGGGAAGATGTTGCGCGGGCTGACGGGCACGCCCATGCGCAGGATCGACCGGGCGAAGAGCTCGTTGGCCGAGGCCGACCCCGATCCGTTGACGTTCGCGAACTTGACGACGAAATCGTTAACGGCGGCTATTGCTTGCGGCATGCGTGCTCCGCGTGAGTCATTTCCATGTAGTACTTGCGCATGTCCCACGCGCCGGTCGGGCAGCGCTCGGCGCACAGCCCGCAGTGGAGGCAGACGTCCTCGTCCTTGACCATGACGCGGCCGGTCTTGAGGTCGTTGCCGATATAGAGGTCCTGGGTCTGATTGACCGCCGGCGCGTTCAGCCGCTGGCGGAGGTCCTTCTCCTCGCCATTCTCGGTGAAGGTGATGCAGTCCATCGGGCAGATGTCGACGCAGGCATCGCACTCGATGCAGAGCGTGCCGGTGAACACCGTCTGCACGTCGCAGTTCAGGCAGCGTTGGGCCTCGTCGAAGGCGAGCTTGGGATCGAAGCCCAACTCGACCTCGGCCATGATGTCCTTCAGGGCCTCGGCCTTGGCGCGGTGTGGGACCTTGAAGCGGTGGTCGATGGTGGGAGCATTGTCGTAGCTCCACTCGTGGATGCCCATCTTCTGGCTGACGATGTTGACGCCTGGCGCCGGCCGCTCGTCGGGGTCCTCGCCGATCAGCATCTTGTGGATGGAGATCGCTGCGTCGTGTCCGTGCGCGGCGGCCCAGATGATGTTCTTTGGGCCGAAGGCGGCATCGCCGCCGAAGAACACTTTCGCTTGCGTGCTTTGGAGCGTTGCCTCGTTGAGCTTGGGCAGGCCCCAGCGGTCGAACTCGATGCCGGCGTCCTTCTCGATCCACGGGAAGGCGTTCTCCTGACCGATCGCCACCAGCACGTCGTCGCATTCATAGTGCTCGTCGGGCTCGCCCGACGGGATCAGCGAGCGGCGGCCCTTGGCGTCGTATTCGGCCTTCACCTTCTCGAACAGCACGCCGGTGATCTTGCCGTTGTTGTGCGTGACTTCCTTCGGCACCAGCATGTTGAGGATGGGGATGTCCTCGCCCATCGCGTCTTCCTTCTCCCAGGGAGACGCCTTCATCTCGTCGAAGCCCGAGCGGACGATCACCTTGACGTCCTCACCGCCGAGGCGACGCGCGGTGCGGCAGCAATCCATCGCCGTATTGCCGCCACCCAGCACGATCACGCGCCTGCCGACTTTGTCGATGTGGCCGAACGAGACCGACGACAGCCAGTCGAGCCCGATATGGATGTTGGCGGCGGCTTCCCTGCGGCCGGGCACGTCGAGGTCGCGGCCGCGCGGCGCGCCCGAACCCACGAATACCGCGTCGTAGCCCTCGGTCAGGATCTTCTTCATCGAGTCGACCTTCTGGTGTCGGAACTCGATGTTGCCGATGCTGGTGATGTAGCCGACCTCCTCGTCGATCACCGACTCCGGCAGGCGGAAGTGGGGGATCTGGGTGCGGATGAAGCCGCCGAGCTTGGGATCCTGGTCGTAGATGACGATCTCGTAGCCCAGCACCGCGAGATCGCGTGCCACGGTGAGCGAGGCGGGGCCGCCGCCGATGCAGGCGACGCGCTTGCCGTTCTTCGCCGGCGCCTTGGGCATGAGTGTGCCGATGTCGTCGTCCTTGTAGTCGGCGGCGACGCGCTTGAGACGGCAGATCGCCACCGGCTCCTTCTTGCCCTTTACAAGATGTTCGTCCTCGACGCGGCTGCGTCGGCACGCCGGTTCACATGGCCTGTCGCACGTCCGTCCCAGGATGCCGGGGAAGACGTTGGACTTCCAGTTGATCATGTACGCGTCGGAGTACCGCCCGTGGGCAATCAGTCGGATGTACTCGGGCACCGGGGTATGGGCGGGACAGGCCCACTGACAGTCGACGACCTTGTGAAAGTAGTCGGGATTCTTGATGTCGGTCGGCTTCAACAGAAACTCCAGGCGGCCATCACCGATAGATTGGCGGGTGCCGGGTAAATGACAGTTTAGATCATAGCCCAAAAGGGTCGCGCATTGGGTAGATTCGGAAAGGTCACGTCAAGAACCTTGTGCGTTAACCGCTTGGGACGAAACAACAAATCCACAAACATGGCATGGCTTTTCATTGCCGATTGCGATACGCGCTGGGCGACGCACCCGCTGCGCGTCGGAACATCGCGCTGAAAGCACTAACGCTGTCGTAGCCGAGATCGAGAGCCACCTGCGTCACTGGAGCGCCGTTCCCCAGGCGGCCCATCGCCTCGAGCACACGCGCCTGCTGGCGCCAGGCGCCGAAGGAAAGGCCGGTCTCGCTCTGGAAATGCCGGGCCAGCGTGCGGGCGCTGGCATTCAGCGTGGCCGCCCATGCATCCAGCGTGCGCTGATCGCCCGGCGCATCGAGCAACGCCTGGCAAAGGGCCCGCAGCCTGGGATCGCTCGGCATCGGCAGCTGCAAGGGCAGCGACTGCAGGCCGCGCAACTCGGCGATGATCAGGGCCACGACATGGCCGGCAGGGCCATCCTCGTCGTAGTCCAACGGCAGCTCGGTGGCGCGTACGATAAGCTCGCGCAGCAGCGGCGAGACGGGCAGCACGCGGCAGACCTCGGGCATGAACGCGGCCGCGTCCTCGCGCAGGTACAAGGTCCGCATGGTGAGATCGCTCAGCATGACGATGCTGTGGCGCACCCCGGTCGGCATCCACAGTGCGCGCTGCGGCGGTACCATCCACATGCCGTCGTTCGTCGAGACGCGCATGGTTCCGGCGGTGGCGTAGATGAGCTGGGCGCGCTCGTGCACATGCGGCAGCACCTCGAAGCCCGAGGAGAAATCCTTGGGCATGGCCGCGACGGCGCGCGGCACGCGCTGGTAATCCAGCGGGTCGGTCGACCGCTTGGGGACGGATTGTCTCTTTCGCGACATAAGTTGGCAGCCTAGCGCAAGACAGACAGATCGGCCATGCCTAGTCTGTCAGCTGGAGGAAATGCGTATGAGTCACAGCAGTCCGACGGCCATCCTGCTCAACATCGGCCACGCCATGGATCACTGGATCATCGTGGTGTTCGCCTACACCTGGGGCGTGATCGCGGGTGTCTGGGGCGTCGAATGGACCGAGCTCACGCCGTTCAACTACGGCGCGCTCTTCATGTTCGGCATGGGCTCGATCGTGAGCGGGCGGCTGGGCGACCTGTGGGGCCGCTGGATCATGATGGTGATCTTCTTCGCCGGCATGGGCGTGTCCTCGCTGATCATCGCGCTGTGCAGCAACAAGTGGCAGATCGGCATCGCGCTGACCCTGATGGGCGCCTTCGCCTCGATCTATCACCCGGTCGGCATCCCGATGCTGGTGCAGAAGGCCGAGAACTACGGCTTCACCATCGGCGTGAACGGGCTGGCCGGCAACATGGGCATCGCCATCGCCGCCGGCGTCTCGGTCTACATCGCCCAGCGCTTCGGCTGGCAGATGGCCTTCATCATCCCGGGCGTGATCTGCCTGATCTGCGCCGTGGCCTTCGTGGCCCTGGTGCCGCGTGAGCAGGAGGCGCCGGCCAAGCGCAAGCAGAAGATGATCGACCTGCCGCCGTCGGTGATGGCGCGCGTGTTCGGCATCATGACCTTCACCGCGGTGACCGGCAGCATCATCTTCAACTTCACGACCAACGGTAACGGCGAGCTTCTGCGCGAGCGGGTCAAGGGTGCGGTGCAGGATCCGGCCGAGCTCGCGATCATGCTGTTCGTGATCTTCTCGCTCGCCTCGCTGGCCCAGCTCGTGGTCGGCAAGTTGATCGACCGCTATCCGCTGAAGAACATCTACCTGCCGATCGTGGCTCTGCAGGTGCCCTTGTTCCTGATCGCTTCGCAGGTCCAGGACTGGGCGCTGTTCATCACGGCGATCGGCTTCATGCTGCTGGTGTTCGGCGCCATCCCGTTCACCGATGCCATGATCGTGAAGTACATCGACGACCGCATGCGCAGCCGCGTCACCGGTGCGCGGCTCGCGATCGGCTTCGGGGTCAGCTCGGTCGTGGTCGCCCTGATCGGCCCGATGGTGAAGGCGGCCGGCTTCCCGGTGGTGCTGATGGTGCTGGCGGGCTGCGCGTTCATGGGCTTCTGCGCCATCGCGATGCTGCCCGGCGAGCGGGATATGAGCCGGGCGACGCTGAAGCCTGCGGAGTAAAACAAACCACTGCGACTACCAAGCTGCCATCGGCCCTAAAACCCCAACTATCTCCAGAGGTTGCTGGGGTTTTTCTTTTGAGGTGCACCGTTGTCTGGTGGAAGCCCGACATCGCCCGAGAATCGCCCTGCCGAGAACAAGGGCATATTGGTACCGTACATCGGTACACACACATTCTCGGTATGGCGACGATGTCAGTTGAAGAGATAGACACGCTTGTCGTCGGTGGAGGCCAGGCAGGGCTGGCCATGAGTGAGCATCTGAGCCAGGTGGGCGTGCCTCATATCGTCGTCGAGCGGCATCGGATTGCCGAACGCTGGCGCTCGGAACGATGGGACTCGCTGGTCGCGAACGGTCCGGCTTGGCACGATCGCTTTCCGGGTCTCGCGTTTTCCGATGTCGACCGGAATGTCGGTCCAGACGATTTCGCACCCAAGGAAACGGTGGCGGACTATTTCGTCGCCTACGCCAAGAAGATCTCGGCCCCTATCCGTTGTGGCGTCGAAGTCTTCAAGGTCGAACGAAGGATCGGTCGTCCAGGCTTCCGTGTCGAAACCTCCGCGGGCGTGATCGAGGCCAATAGCGTCGTCGCGGCCACCGGCTCCTTCCAGCGTCCCGTTGTTCCTGATTTGGTTCCGCGGCAAGCGCCAATAGTGCAAATGCACTCCACGGGTTACCGCAATCCGGCCCAGCTGCCCGACGGAGCGATCCTCGTCGTGGGATCTGGTTCCTCAGGCACCCAGATCGCGGAGGAACTGCTCGAGTCCGGACGGCGCGTCTACCTCTCGATAGGCCCGCACGACCGTCCGCCGCGGGCCTATCGCGGTCGCGACTACTGCTGGTGGCTGGGTGTTCTGGGCAAATGGGACGCTGTCGCTCGAGAGCCGGGCAGGGAACACGTGACGATCGCCGTGAGCGGTGTACGCGGTGGCCATACGATCGACTTTCGGCGTCTTGCAGCGAGGGGAATGATTCTGGTCGGGCGGACGGAAGCTTATGCCGATGGCGCGATCAGCTTCGCGTCGGACCTCGTCGACAATCTCGAACGGGGCGACATGAACCTTCACTCTCTGCTGGATGAAGCTGACACATATGTCGTCCGCAACGGTCTCGATCTCCCGGAAGAGCCGGAGGCAAGGGCCATCGGGCCAGCCCCCGATTGCATGACCAATCCCGTCTCAGCGCTCGATCTGGCGAAAACGGGAATCACCACCATCATCTGGGCGACGGGATTTGTCGCCGACTACAGCTGGATAGAGCTTGATATCTTCAACGAGGACGGCAGGCCGAGGCATCAGCGTGGCGTCGCGGCCGAGCCGGGCATGTATTTCCTCGGCCTGCCCTGGCAGTCGCGACGCGGCTCCTCGTTCATCTGGGGCGTGTGGCACGATGCCAAGTATCTGGCTGATCAAATCGTCACCCAGCGCAAGTATATCGACTACCACCTCGGCCGGCCTCAGCTCCGGTAGTCCGCGTTGATCGAGAAGTAGTCCTGCGTCAGGTCGCAGCTCCAGATGGCGGCGCGGCCAGGGCCAGGGCCGCACCCTGGCCACCGTCAAGGTCGGTGCGGATGCCACCTTTGAGCGGCGACCCGTGCCCTTGGTCCGGTTCCTCAGTGATGATGAACCATCAGATACGCCAGGTCCGTTCGGCCGATGACGGCCTTCATCCGCGGCGTGGCCAATAGACGGCGGAGCAGCCAAATGGCTGCCCGCCGCCACAACGTCAGTTCAAAGTGTGAGGCGAATTCACGGTTGGTTTCCAAAGGCCGCCAATAGGATGCGTGCCATTCGCGATAGGCCGCGTGAAATAGCGTCGCCTGTTCCTGTGATGACTTCAAAAGCGCGCAGCCGCAGTCGGCATCGATTTCCACGCTGTCCTCGTTGGGAAATCGGAACCTGTGCCCGCTGCCCAGGTGGTACAGGGTATCGTTTGAGAATTCGAACTCCTCGGGTTGCGCCCGAAGGGCGGCGATTGCTGGAGACAGGTCCAAATAGGCCATCTGACACTCCTCCTGCTGGTGTTTCACCGGGTGCCGTCGCCCTTGATTGCGGGGTCGCACATCGCGGCCAGTGGGCCGAGCGGCATAGTGCGCGCCTGCAAACTTTGTGCCTATCCGTGTTGCCGTTCGCCCTTTCCGACCCAACGCCTCACCTGTCGAGCCTGCCCCACGCGGCGACCGAAACCGTCAACGGCTTCAGAACGCCTGCCTGCAAACGCTTGGTGGCTTGGGCAGCGCCTCGGCGCTGCAGATCGAGCGCTGCGCCGTGCCGGACACGCCACGTTTACGGAAGTGTCGCCAAAGACCCTGGCCCGAAGAAATAGCAACCCGCGATCTTGCAACCTCTGATCGCCCGTCGAGGATGGACGGCCTCAGCTTCGGTAGTCCGCGTTGATCGCGAAATAGTCCTGCGTCAGATCGCAGGTCCAGATCGTGGCGCGGCCCCGGCCGCCGACTCCCACGTCGACCCGAATGTCGATCTCGCGCGCCTTCATGTAGGCGGCGATCGTCGGTTCGTCGTAGCTCACTGCGCGTTCGCCTTTCTCCGCGACGGCGTATTGGCCGAACCAGATCGAGAGATTGTCGCGGTCGGCGGCCTCGCCGGACTTGCCGACGGCCATGACGACACGGCCCCAGTTCGGGTCCTCGCCGGCGATGGCGGTCTTGACGAGGGGTGAGTTCGCGATCGACAGCCCGATGCAGCGGGCCGCAGCATCGCTTTCCGCCCCCTCGATCACGAGCGTCACGAACTTCGACAGGCCTTCGCCGTCCTTGGCGACCATGATCGCCAGCTCCTTCAGCAGGTCGTGCGTCGCTGCCGTGAACTCGGCAAGCGACGGGTCGCCGGCCTTGTCGACCGGCTTCTGGCCGCGCCTGGCCGCGGCGCCCGTCGCGAACATCAGGCAGGTGTCGCTCGTGGAGGTGTCGCCGTCGATCGTCATGCAATTGAAGCTGGTCGCCGCACCGCTGCTCACGATCTGCTGCAAGGCCGCCGCCGAGACGGCGGCATCCGTGAACAGGAAGCAGAGCATCGTCGCCATGTCGGGTGCGATCATGCCGGCGCCTTTGCAGAAGCCGTTGATCGAGACCTCGACGTTGCCGATCCGCGCCTTGCGGGTGGCGAGCTTGGGATAGGTGTCGGTCGTCATGATGGCGCGCACTGCCTTGGACCAGGCATCGGGCCGAGCCGATTTGACGAGGCCGTCGAGAAGGTGCTGGAACTTTGCCGCCTCCAGCGGTTCGCCGATGACGCCGGTCGATGCGAGGTAGACCTCGCTGCGTTCACAGCCCGTGGCTTTCACGGCGAAGTCGGCGGTCGTCTCGACAGCGTCGCGGCCGCGCTTGCCCGTGAAGGCGTTGGCGTTACCCGAATTTACCACCAGGACGCGCGCCTTGCCGGCCTCGAGGCTCTGTCGGCACCACAGCACGGGCGCCGAGCACGTCTTCGATCGGGTCAGCACGCCGGCCGCGGCGGTGCCCGGATCGAGCACGGCGACCATCAGGTCGTCGCGGTTCTTGTAGCGGATTCCGGCCTCGCAGGCGGCGAGGCGAACGCCCTCGATCGGCGGCATGTCGGCAAGCCGCTGAGGGGCGAAGGGCGAGACTTTGGCAACGTCGTGGGTCATGGCTCACACACTCTCTCAGGCACAAAAACAAAAAAGCCGCGCTCAGGGGCGCGGCTTGCGGACGGACGCAGCATGCGTCATCGCACTCGCGCTCTTCGGGCGGTGCGTCGGCGGCGTCGGATGTGCAGCCGGAGGTTCGTCATGACGCCGACAAGTGCGCTATGTTGAGAATTGGGTCAAGCCAATAGTCTGTCGAACAAAGACGGGATGGAAACAATGCTCAAGCGACGCAGCATGCTGGCGGGGACCGCCGGCTGGACGATCGTTGGTGCCTTGGCGGTGCGTGCGCAGGCGTGGCCGAACGGCCAGGTCAAGATCGTGGTGCCGTACATTCCCGGCGGCGCCACCGACACGGCCGGCCGCCTGGTCGCCGAGAAGATGACGACGCTGATCGGCCAGCAGGTGATCGTCGAGAATCGCGGCGGCGGCAACACCATCATCGGCATGGAGCTGGTGGCCAAGTCCAAGCCCGACGGCCAGACCCTGCTGCTGGGTACGACGACGTTGGCGACCAATGCGGCGCTCGGGCTGAAGCAGCCCTATGAGCCATTGAAGGACTTCCAGCCGATCTCGACCTTGGCCGACATTCCCGACCTGATCGTCTACAACAACGACGTGCCGGCCAGGAGCTGGCCCGAGTTCGCCGAATGGGTGAACAAGCAGCCGCAGAAGGTGCGCTTCGCGACCTCGGGCATCGGCAATCAGCCGCATCTCTGGATGGAGCTGTTCAAGACCCGAAACAAGCTCAACATGGAGGTCGTGGCCTACAAGGGCTCGGCCGACGCGATCCGCGACGTGCTGGCGGGCCATGTGCCGATGCTCTGCGACGTCGTGCTGCCGGCCGGCAATCACGTCAAGGGTGGTCGCATGAAGGGCCTGGTCGTTTCCTCGACCGAACGTTCGCCGGTGTGCCCCGATGTGCCGACGGTGGTCGAGCTCGGCATGCCGGACATGGTGAGCGCGGTGTTCTTCGGCATCGTGGCGCCGGCCGGCGTGCCGCGGCCGATCGTCGACCGGCTGAACGGGCTGGTGCGCCAGATCATCGCCGATCCCGAAGTGAAAAAGAAGTTCGCCGACCTCGGCTACTTCACCACCGGCAGCACGCCCGACGCCTATCTCGAGAAGCTGAAGTTCGAGACCGAGCGCTGGACCAAGGTTGTCAAGGACAACGGCATCAAGGTCGAGGGCTGAGGCGGTTGCTGTAACGACTTGAACGCCTAAGTCGTCTCTCCTTTGCAGAACGGGCCGCGGAGGGGAAAAACAATGCTGCCACTCGATCCGATAGAGTTGCGTGATCTTTGGCTAAAGGTTCGCCTTCAGTATACGATCAATTGTAAGCTTGGTCCCGCGCCGATCTCGCACCTCTCGTACGCGACCATGCTGACCAGCAGCTTTGTCGATGGCTATCTTGTCGGCCTTTCAGAAGATCTCAAGGCCACGATAGAGAAGCATGTCATTTGGATGGCGAGCGAGCCTGAACACGATCGCCTCGTCTATTTGAATGCGGGACATGCGGAAGAAGTCTGGCGAGACGCTGTATACGAGTGGCGACAGTTAATCGGGGTGTGCAAGTGGATCGGTCGAGGCGATCGGGCATTCGACGACTTGACAGCGGCAATCGCCACGGACTGGCAGGGATTGGAACTGGCGAGCATCCGTTGCGCCGCCTGCGGGTCATCGGCATCGTCGGCGTTTGCAAGGATGAAGTTGGAGTCTGCAATGGGTCCGACTGATGGTGCCGGGGCAACGCCTACTGGTTGCGGCATCACAAGAGTAGGCCACGGTGTCTCGTCTTGGGCGCTGTCTGCTTCTGTATAAGGCGAGCCATCGATCGGTGGCTGCGGCCAAGCGTTCCCTATCGCTGCGTCAGGTATCGGTTCGGGATTGGCATGCTGCGCTGTTGTGCCACCGAGGTCGCTGTTGACATCCGCCAGCCACGCCGGAGTCTCGGAAAACGGCCACCGTTCTGCGCTGGGCGCTTCGGGAGCGTTCACGTCCGGTAGGGGACTGGTGCCGTCAACGTAAGGGCGAGCCTCCTCACTCCTGCGCGCGCTCTGATTTGTCGTTAGATATGATCTGGCGAGGCCAATCAGTGGTTCATTGGGCACGATGCGCCGCCCGGTGCGCGGATCGAATGCCGTCGACAACTGTGGCACTGGCATTGTTACTACTTTGTAGAGCCACTCGGGAAGCTGCGGTGGAACGAGCGAGGTAGAGTCCTCCACACCTGCTGGCATAGGCGTTGGCGCGGTGTCCAAATACGGCAGCGGCGCCGGTTCTGGGCGAGCCCCCACAATTCAGTTCCGCTGCGTATCACGTCCGGTCCCGACGAGGTTCAAACCCGGCAAGGCATTCTCGGGCCTGACGTTGAAGCCAGGGACGTTGTCCCATGGTCTGGCGTGAAAGCCGGCCAAGCCGGTCGGCAGAGTCGACTGCGCCAAGAGTTCCAGACTTGGCGCAGCAACCCTCAGGAATGGTTGCGACAGCGCTTGTGCCGCGTCGGCATAGCGTGCAGGCAGCGCTCCCGGTGGTGTGCCGAATCCGAAGGGTAAAGCCGCTCCATGCTGAGTGTTATGCACTGAACCGTCAGGGTTCATGCGAAACCCGGACACTTCGTCGGCCGGCGGCGGCTCGACGTGGAGCCAGGGGATCATGGCTTTGGGCCGGACGTTGAACATCGACGAGCTCCTGCAGAAGTGTGCCCCTGTTCCGGGACAATGGACCGTCCGAGGGCGAAGCCAGAAGAGGGTAGGAGCACTGTAAAAAAGACTAAAACCCCAGTCAATAACTAAAGTGCATATCTATAACTTAGATAATTTTTTGAAATCTTGAACGATAGGCACTTCCGGCAACAAAAGAAGGGGCGTCTGTGGGCGCCCTTTCAATCGTCAGATGATCTAGTAAGGGGTGGAGTTGGCGGACGTCGAGGTCGCGGAGGAAGTGCGCGCCAGTCGGCGCGACCAGATGAGCCTCCACCCTGCAACAGCTCTCGCCGGCGATGCGCCGCTGCTCGGACTGAAAATCTACGAAGCTGCTGGCATGCCGTCGCCAATGGAACCTGCGACTTCACCCCGTGCGGTTCGGACGTTGGGCTTGCCGGTATCCTCTTGGTGATGGAACGCGCGACGAGACTTTCGTTGCCCGCGGCAAAGCCATGCTGACAGCGAATTTCATGCCCGGCATACCACGTCCGGATCTCATCGCGATTTAACCGCGCTTTGTTTCGATCGCCCGCAGCATCAGCTTCTTCAGGTCCGCGGCAGTCAGCCGGTCCAGGTGTGCCAGCACCATCGGATAGCCGACGTAGTGGTCGGTGATGAAGAAGGTCTCCGGATCGGCCTGCAGCAGGTGGTCGCGCGTCTCGTTGCCGACCTTCAGCACGATCGACCTCCCGTCTTGGTGCAGGCGCGCCAGCATCTTGCCCTTGTGGCGCCAGGCCGGCGTGCCGTAGGACGTGCCTTCCTCGACACCGGGCAGTGCAGAAACCGTGCGGCGGATGATGGCGAGGGAGAGCTTGCGCGTGGCCATGGCGGACCCGCAAAGTGCGCCGTCACGCCAATGGGGGAAAGAGAGAAATGGCGACCGCCTCGGCCGTTCCCGTTCCGGCATCGCATCTCGACGTCGCCCGCGACGCCGAGCCCGCCACCCGGGTCGCCAATGCGGCGATGGCGGCCAAGCTGCCCTTTGCCGAGCAGGCCGACTTCGAAGCCGCCAAGCGCGGCCTGATCGCGCCGGTGCCGGAGGGCATGGTGCGGTCGAAGAGCGGCACGGTGCTGTGGAACCTCGGCGAGTACGCCTTCATCGATGGCGAGCTGGCTCCGGCCACGGTCAATCCCAGCCTGTGGCGCATGGCGCGGCTCAACATGGCCAACGGCCTGTTCAAGGTGACCGACCGGCTCTACCAGCTGCGCGGTTTCGACATCGCCAACATGACGGTGATTGAAGGCGACAGCGGCCTGATCCTGATCGATCCGCTCACCACCGCCGAGGTTTCCCGCGCGGCATTGGCCCACTACTTCAGCCACCGCCCGAAGAAGCCGGTCGTCGCGGTGATCTACACCCACAGCCACGTCGACCATTACGGCGGCGTGCGCGGCGTGGTCGACGAAGACGACGTGAAGGCGGGAAAGGTCGCCGTCGTTGCACCCGACGGCTTCATGGAGGCGGTCTCGGGCGAGAACGTGCTGGCCGGCATGCCGATGGCGCGACGCGCGCAGTTCCAGTTCGGCACCATGCTGCCGCGCGGCCCGCGCGGGCAGGTCGATGCCGGCCTGGGCAAGGGCGTCGCCCGCGGCACGACCGGCCTGATCGCGCCGACCATGAGCATCGTGCAACCGGTCGAGGAGCATACGATCGACGGCGTCAGGATCGTCTTCCAGCTCGCGCCCGAGACCGAGGCGCCGGCCGAGATGCACATGTTCTATCCGCAGCTCCGCGTCCTCAACATGGCGGAGAACGCCTGCCCGCTGCTGCACAACTTCATCCCGTTGCGCGGCGCCGTGGCGCGCGATCCGCGCATCTGGGCCAAGTACATCGGCGATGCCATTGCCATGTACACGCCCGAGACCGACATCATGATCGGCCAGCACCATTGGCCGGTGTGGGGCCGCGAGGCGGTGCTCGACCATCTCGAATCGCAGCGCGACCTCTACAAGCACATCCACGACCAGACCTTGCGCCTGATGAACAGGGGCTGGCGGCCGGCCGAGATCGCCGAGGCGATCGACCTGCCGCCGGGCCTGGCCGAGCGTTGGACAGTGCGCGGCTACTACGGCTCGGTCAGCCACAACGTGAAGGCCGTCTACCAGCGCTATCTCTCCTGGTACGACGCCAACCCCTGCAATCTCCATCCGCTGCCGCCGGCGCGCGCCGCGGCCAAGTTCGTCGAGTACATGGGTGGCGCGGCGGCGGTCATCGCACGAGCGAAGGCCGATTTTGCCAAGGGCGAGTATCGCTGGGTCGCCCAGGTCATGAAAGAGGTCGTCTACGCCGAGCCTGCGAACATCGAGGCGCGTGCGTTGTGCGCCGATGCGCTGGAGCAGATGGGTTACCAGGCCGAATCGGCCACCTGGCGCAACGCCTTCCTATACGGCGCGCAGGAGCTGCGCCACGGCGTCTTCCAGCTTCCGGTGCGCATCGCCATCGGCGCCGATACCCTGGCCGGCCTGTCGACCGATATCTTCTTCGACCTGATGGCGATCCGGCTCGATCCGGCGAAGGCCGCCGGCCACTCGATGGTGATCAACTGGCAGTTCACCGATCGAGACGAGAAGCTGGCGCTCACGCTCCGGCATTCGACGCTGACGCATCGCCTGGGCGAGTGGTCCGACAAGGCCACGGCCACGGTCGTGACCACGCGCGACGCACTCGATGCCATGGTCCTGGGGACGCTCAAGCCGACCGAAGCCGTGCAGAGCGGCAAGGTCAGGGTCGAGGGCGATCCGTCGCGACTGGCCATGCTGTTCGCCATCGTCGAGTTCGCGCCCAACCCGCTGATGTTCGACATCCTGACGCCCGGTGAGGGGCGGCCTTAAGCGCTCGCTGTCATCCCGAGCGAAGCGAAGGACCTTTAAGGCAACAGGAAGGGTCCCTCGCTTTCGCTCGGGATGATGGGGTGGACGGCCCCCACCCGGCATCGGTGTGCCAC
>JAEZHS010000413.1 GCA_023436825.1 Pseudomonadota bacterium
ACATGCGATAGCCCTGGTATGACGGGGGGGGGATAATGTGGCGGCGATGGCCGACCCGGAGATCCGCAAGATCATCCATATCGACATGGACGCCTTCTATGCGTCCGTCGAGCAGCGCGACGATCCCGAATTGCGCGGCAAGCCCGTCGCCGTCGGCGGTCGCCAGCGCGGCGTGGTCATGGCGGCCTCCTACGAGGCGCGCAAGTTCGGCGTGCGCTCGGCCATGCCGACGGCGACGGCGAGGCGGCTCTGTCCGGATCTGTTGCTCGTGAAGCCGCGCTTCGACGTCTACAAGGAGGTGTCGCGCCAGATCCGCGAGATCTTCCTGGAATACACGCCGCTGGTCGAGCCGCTGTCGCTCGACGAGGCCTATCTCGACGTCACCACCAACCTCAAGAACATGCCGCTGGCGAGCGACATCGCCCGCGAGATCCGTGCTCGTATCCTGGAGCGCACCGGCCTCACCGCCTCGGCCGGCATCTCCTACAACAAGTTTCTGGCCAAGCTCGCTTCCGATCATCGCAAGCCCAACGGCCAAACCGTGATCCCGCCCGAGAAGGGTCCGGCCTTCGTCGAGGGTCTGGTGGTCGGCAAGTTCCATGGCATCGGCCCCAAGACCGCGGAGAAGATGAATCGGCTGGGCATCCATACCGGCGCCGATCTCAGGGCGCAGTCGCTGGAGTTCCTGGAGCAGTACTTCGGCAAGGCCGGCACCTGGTACTTCGCCATCGCCCGCGGCCAGGACGACCGGCGCGTCGTGCCCAATCGGCCGCGCAAGTCGGTGGGTTCGGAGACGACGTTCATGGAAGATCTCGGCCGGCAGGCCGAGGTCGAGCAGGGCCTGGCCTCGGTGCTCGATGACGTGTGGTCGTACTGCGAGCGCACCGGCGTGCTCAGCCGCACCGTGACGGTGAAGATCAAGTATGCCGATTTCCAGATCGTCACCCGCAGCCGGACCCTCAACGAGCCCGTCACCAGCCGCGAGGTGCTGGAGCGCACCAGTGTCGACCTGGTGCGGTCGATCTTCCCCCTGGAGAAGCGCGTCCGCCTGCTCGGCGTCTCGCTGCACAACCTGCAAGTTCGTGGCGAGCCGGTAACCGAGCCGCAGATGACGCTGGAGTTCTGACGCTGGACCTCATGCTCTTCCCGACCGCGCGCTTCGAGCGCTCAAGCTCATGAGCGCGCTGGAAGCCCGCGGTCCGGAAGATTAGACCCCGACTTCGGCGACCATCCTTTTCAGCATCGCGGCATCCGGATAGACACCCAGCCCCGCCTGCACATTGTCGCGCATGTGCTCGGGCTTGCCGGTGCCGGGGATGACGCAGGTCACGGCGGGATTGGCGAGCACGAACTTCAGCAGCAATTGCGCCCAGCTGGTGCAGCCGATCTCCAAAGCCCAGTCCGGCAGCTTGCGCGCCGAAAGCTTGCGCAACAGTCCGCCGCCGCCGAACGGCTGGTTGACGATCACGGCGATGCCGCGCTCGGCCGCGAGCGGCAACAGGCGGCGTTCGACGGCGCGGTCGTCGAGCGCGTAGTTCAGTTGCACGAAGTCCCACCTCTCGGCGCGCATCACCGCTTCCAGCTCGTCGTGGGCGCTCTGCGTGTAGTGCGTGATGCCGAGATAAAGGATGCGCTTCTCCGCCTTCCAGGCGCGCAGGGTCGGCAGATGGGCGCGCCAGTCGAGCAGGTTGTGGATCTGCATCAGCTCGACATGGTCGGTCTTGAGCAGCGACAGCGAGCGGGTCATCTGCTCGATGCCGTTGTTGCGACCCGAGGTCCAGACCTTGGTGGCGATGAAGGCCTTGTTGCGCGTGCCGGCGGTGGCCAACAGGTCGCCGACCACGCCCTCTGCCGCGCCGTACATCGGCGAGGTGTCGATCACCGAGCCGCCGGCCGCGAACAGGATCTCCAACACCTCGGCCAGCGGCCGTCGCTCCTCGGCGTGGTTGCCGACGTCGAAGGTGCGCCAGGTGCCGCAGCCGACCACGGGCAGCATCTCGCCGGAGGAGGGGATCTTGCGCTGATGCATGCGGGCTCCCGTCTGCGCGGACGCGCGTCCAGCCGCCAGCACGGCGGCACCGGCAAGTCCCAGCAGGGCGGAACGCGTCAAGGTCATGTCACGCCAGCGAGATCTGATAGGCCTGTCCGGCGACCCGGACGTCGGCGGGACGCCCATTCAGGGTCACGCGCGGCGGCTCGGCAAGTCCCGAGATCGTGAAGGAGCGGGCAGCATCGGCCTCCTGGCCGGGTTTCAGCGCATGGCTGATGTCGCAAGCCTTCTCCCGCGGCCGGTATTCGAGGCGCAGAAGTCCCACCTTGCCGTCGGCGCGGAAGACAGCGCCATCGCGTGCGGTGAGGGCGAAGGCCTGCAGATCGGGGAGCGGGTTGTAGCCCACCGTCGCGCCGCTCACCGGATCGGCGATCAGATAGGCCTTGCGGCCGGGCTCGGTGACCAGCACGGCGCTCGCCTTCTCCAGTCGTCCGCTGGTGCCCTGCTGGGCCCAGCTCGTGTCGCGCTCCAGCCCGGCCGGCAGGTAGGGCCAGGCGCCGTTCAGCCGCCGATAGGGAATGGCGCGCTCCTGCGCGCCGGGATCGATCGCAAAGTGATCGGAGTTGGACTGGGCGAAATCCGTCGTGAAGCCCGCCTCCAAAAGATCGCCGCCGCTGCGGTAGGCGACGTCGAGCTGGCGCTTGCCCTCGTTCCAGTCGGCCTTGAGCGTGGCCGCCTCGATGTGGCGCACGAAGCCTTCGAAGCTGCCATGCTGCTCGGCATCGCCCATCTCCAGCACCAGGCCGCCATAGGTCCGCGTCGTGACCGCCCTGAGGTCGAGGCTTTTCGGTGCGATCGGCTGCTCGCGCCGAAGATTGAACAGCGAGATCGTGAGCGCCGGCGCGACCATTGCGCCGGTCGGCTCGGCCTTGCCCGGGATGCCGGCCGCGATCTCGATGTCGACATCGCGACCGAGATCGGACGCGGGCAGCGGCAGGATCGCGAGATAGCTCACGCCGTCCTGCACGAGGACGCGCTGGCCTGCCTTCAGGCGGTGCGGGAAGGACTCAATCTTCTTGCCGTCGGCATACAGCGCCCAGGTCCTGGGCTGCGAGAAGTTCCAGAGCCCGACGACGGTCGCCAGCCGCGTCACGCTCTGGTCGCCCAGTGTTGCCAAAAACTTGTCGCGGTTGCTGTGCGGCTTGGCGAAGATGATGGCGCCGTTGCGGCTCTGGAAGGTGAGCGTCAGCCCGGCCGCGCCGGCGATGCCTTCGCTTGTCGTCGTGAGGTCCGGCCCGTTGGCTGCATAGCGCACCGTGAGCGTACCGAGATCACTCAGGCCCGTCGCCACCCTGGGCTCGCGCACCCATTGGCCTAAAACATCGACCGTGCGGCCGCGGATATCGGTGCTGGCAAGCCCATGCCAGGCACCGAGCCAGGCGCGTCGCCACAGCGGCGGCGTGAAGTTGCCGCGCATGGACTCGGCCGACGTCTCCTCGAACGGCAGCGGCTTGTCGTCGATCAGGCCCGCCACCCAGTCCGGCGTCCACGGCGAGTGCAGGCTCTGGATGGCGACGCGTCCAGGCGGGAAGTCGTAGCCCCACACCGGCATGCGCTCGACGGTCGCGTTCGCCGGCTTGTCGAGGTAGTTCGCCGTTCCCTTTCGCGACGACGCATGCACTGCGGCGTAGACGCCGTCCTGCTCGACCAGCACGCCGCTGATGCGCGCGCGGCCCGACGAGGAGACGAAGCGGCGCAGCCTGGGATGATGGACGCTTACAAGCATCTCCATGGTGCGGTCGACCAGGATGCGGCCCATCAGCCGGTCGATCGGCAGCGGCGCGAAGTCGGCGAACATCTTCTGCGCGCTGAGGGTGATCGAAAGATAATAGTGGTCGAGCATTTCCTGCGCCGTGCCGTCCAGGAATGCCCAGAAGCGCAGCGGCAGCGCCTCCAGCCCATGCCGGCCGTCGGCCATGGGATATGCGCCGCCGATCATGGCGCCGCCCAGCAGCGCGCCCATGGCGGCGGTGTGGTTGAAGTTCTGGGTGCTGACCGCGAAGTTGTAGCCGTCGCGGAAGAACGAGGCGCGACCGCGCCAATCGTGATTGCGCCGGTAGTAGTCGATGGCGTCGCGGCTTTGCGGATGGACGAAGGCGCTGGTCTCGAGATCGGGCTGCAGCCAGGCCTGCCAGTAGTTCTTCATGTGGTCCTGCACCGGGGCCGGCAGCAGGTCGCGGAAGACGTGCCAGACCAGAAGCTCGTCGGCGATACCCCAGCCCAGCCAGTAGCGCGGCGGCATTGCCAGCACCTCGCGCAGCCGGCCCTGATAGGCCTTGTAGCCCTCCTGACCCGCGACGTTGGCCCAGTTGCTGACCCGATCGCCGCCGACCTTGTGCAATTCGCCAATGCGCGCGAACTGCCAATCGGGCCGCCCGTGCAGGCCGGGTGCGAGGGCGCGCGTCGCCCGCTCCACGATCTCCTGCGGCGTGAACATGACCGCGGTCGGCCGCGAGCCGTCGGCCGTCAGCAACGTCTTGCGGTCGAGGCGCGCCGGCATGGTGACGGCGACGGTGCCGCCGCCCGTGATCGGCCGGCAGGTCAGCAGCAGGCGCGGATTGGTGAAGCTGAGCCCATGGCCGCCGGTCGGCATCGCCCATTCGTAGGCGTCGGCCTGGCGATAGCGCGAATCGTAGGTCTCGACCTTGGCGACCAGGAAGCCGCACTGCTCGAGCATCAGCAATCGTGCGCCGGCTTCCCTGGCCAGAACGTCGGTCGCCAGCAGGCGGGTGATGTTGAAGCGCGCCTCGCGTGCCGTCAACGACAGCTCCTGCGGTTCGATCAGGTCGGGAAAGCGGTCGCGCTCGAGGTCGGTGGCGCCGTAGCGTGCCCAGTAGCGGCGGCCGTTGACGCTGGCATTGAAGGTCGGGCCGGTCGCCTTGTCGGCGATCCAGGGCTGGCGCAACGGCCAGGCGCGAACATGCCAGGTCGGCGGGTTCTCGGTCCAAAGCTTCCGGCCCAGCCCTTCGCGGCAGGTGTAGCCCGTCGGGATGATCTCATAGCCGTCGTACTGCAAGGACAGCTCGGCCTTGAGCAGGATCCTTCCTCTGCGCAGCAGGATGGCGATGGCGTCGGCCGCGCCAGGAAAGCGCAGCAGTACCGAGCGATGCACGGCATCGACGGTACGGCCGCCCACGATCGGCGTGTCCCAGTCGCGTCCATCGATGGTCGCGGTCTCGCTGTCGGTGACTTCGAACAGCTCCTCGCCGCGTGCTTGCACCGACGATGGCGATGCACTCGCACCCGCTGCAGCGGCGGTGCGTAGGAACATTGCCCGGGTCAATCGAAGGGTCATCCCATTTTCATTGTTTCGTCATGTCGATGCCGACGCCAGCGCTTAAAAATTTCGACCGCCATATTGATGCCGTACGCGCGTTATTTGCTCGAAGCACCGAGAGATTCGGCAGCCTTCGCCATTGCCTGATCGTCGCATCGTGACCATCTAGAGATCGAGCAGGAGGTTCAGCCTATGATGCAGCCCATCGCCGAACCATTCGTCGTTGAAGTGTGGGGCAAGCTCGCCGGCGTCGTCCTGAAGGAGGGCGGTGCGTTCCGCTTCCATGCCGTCGCTCCGCCATTCCGCGAGCTCGATGGCGCGGAGTTTGCCATACCGGGCCTTGCCCGCTTGGCGGCGGCGCGGCTTGATCCTCACACCCGCGCCTCTCACACCCTCGACGGCGGGCGTTCCTTGGGCAAGGCCAGCCATTCTGCCAGCAGCTTGCCGTTGTGATCCTGGAAGCGCGCCGCCAGCAGGCGTGAGCTGGCGATGCGCTCGACCCGGAAGTTGCGCAGGTCCTTTCGAAGCTCGCACCAGGCGCCGACCAGGCTGACATCGACGTAGTAGGCCATGGCCAGCGGCCAGATCGTGCGCCGCGTGCGACGGCCCTTCTCGTCGACATAGGCGATGCGCAGCTTGCGTCGGTCGCGGATGGCGGCCCGCATCTGGGCCATGTCGACCTTGGGCGTCACGGCATCACCGCGCGAGACGTAGACAGGCGCGTCAGCGACATGTCCGCGCAGGCTCTCCGGCAACACGACCGTCACCTTGTCGAGCACCCGTGCCGCCGCATGTTGCAGTTCGGAGTCGCGCACGCGCTGCACCATGCGCGCGCCCACCGCGATCGCCTCGATCTCGTCGATGGTGAACATCAGGGGCGGCAGATCGAAGCCCTTGCGCAGCACATAGCCAAGGCCCGGCGCGCCCTCGATCGGCACGCGGCGCGCTTGCAGGGTCGCCACGTCGCGGTAGATCGTGCGTACCGTGACCTCCAGCCCCTCGGCAAGCGCCGCCGCCGTCACCGGCTTGCGGGCGGTGCGGAGGACCTGGATGACGTCGAACAGGCGGTCGGCGCGGCGCATGGCTCCTGACATAACGCTGTCAGGAGGTGATCGCTAGTGTCCCATCATGAGCACCGTTGCAGATGGTTTCATGGATCGCGACCGGATGGCCGGCCCTTGGCGCGGCACGGTGCTGGTCCTGGCCTCGGCTTTCGCCTTCAGCACGGCCGGCCTGTTCACCCGCCTGATCGAGACCGACGTCTGGACCATGCTGTTCTGGCGCGGCCTGTTCGGCGGTCTGCTGATCGCAGCCTATGTCGTCTGGCGCGATGGTACGGCGACCCTGGTCGCCGTCCGCCGCGTTGGCCGGCCGGGCCTGATCGCAGCCGGCTGTTCGACCGCGGCTACGATCTGCTTCATCAATGCCCTGCGCGAGACCTCGGTGGCCGACGTGCTGGTGATCAACGCCACGGCGCCCTTCATCACCGCGGCCATGGCCTGGGCGTGGACCGGCGCGCGCGAGCCGCGGACCACGTTGATGGCGAGCGGCGTGGCGCTTTTGGGTGTCGTCGTCATGGTGGTGCCTTCGCTCGGGACGGGCCGGCTGCTGGGCAACCTGCTGGCGTTCGCCATGACTGTCCTGATCTCAGGCATGATGGTGGTCATGCGACATCATCGCGATGTCGACATGCTGCCCGCGGCGTCACTGTCGGCCTTTCTGTGTTCCCTGGTCGTCTGGCCGTGGGCGTCGCCCTCGGCGGTGACCGCCGTCGACTTCGGCTGGCTGGTCCTGTTCGGCACGACGCAGTTCGGGCTCGGCCAGCTCCTGCTCACGATCGGCCTGCGCTCCGTGTCGGCCACGCGCTCGGCCCTGATCGGTGCGCTCGAGACGCCTTTGGCGCCGTCCATCGTCTGGATCGTCCTCGGCGAGGTGCCGGCCGTCATGACAACCCTCGGCGGCGCGATCGTGCTGGGCGCAGTGTTCTGGGACCTTTTCGCTGCTCAGTACGGCGCGCACCGTCGCCATGGCGCATCCCCGGCAACCGACTAGATTGGGGTCCTTGCCGAAGGAGGAGTCCGGTGATCAAGCGCAAGCAGCGCATTCCCATGCGCGATCTGTCCACCATGACGCCGGAGGATCGCGTCAATGTCGAGAAGAACGCCATGAACGGCCAGGTCTTCAACATCTTCAAGGTGCTGGCGCATCATCCGCAGCTCGTGAAGCGCTGGACGCCGTTCGCCGGCCACATCCTCAGCAAGCAGACCCTGCCGTTCCGCGACCGCGAGCTGCTGATCCTGCGCATCGGCTGGCTGAACCAGGCCGAGTACGAGTTCGCCCAGCACGAGCTCATCGCCAAGCGCGGCGGCGTCACCGACGAGGACATCGCGCGCCTCAAGGAAGGGCCGAAGGCCAAGGGCTGGAGCGAGCACGAAGCGGCGCTGCTGCAGGTCGCCGACGATCTCCATGAGAGCTCGGTGGTGTCCGACGCGACCTGGGCGACCCTGTCGAAGAAATACTCGACCGAGCAGCTCATGGACGCCGTCTTCACCGTCGGCCAGTACAACCTGGTATCGTGGGCCCTGAATTCCTTCGGCGTGCCGCTCGACGACTTCCTCCCGCGGAGTGGGTCTTAGAGCGGAACGCGATCAGATGTTTCACAGGACACGATGCGTCCCGGTGGAGTCACCGGGACGCATCGTGCTTTTAGCGTTCCGCGACCGCTCGCGACTTCGGATCCAGGTACTTCCAGATTGCCGCGTCGCGCCGGTATGAATCCGCGCGGAACTGCAACTTGCCATCGGCATCCGCGAACGCGGTCTCATACACCACGAATACCAGGACGGGCTCTGGCAGAGCACGTCGGGTGGTGTCTCCGGTCGCGATCGCTTCATTGATTGCATCGATCGGCTGTCGCATCAGCAGGGCGGCCAACTGCCGTGGATTCTCGACCCTGATGCATCCATGACTGATGCGGCGGCCGTTGAGGCTGAACAGATGCTTTCCCGGAGTATCGTGCAGGTAGACGTCGAACCGGTTCCTCATGTCGAAGATCACTTGCCCGAGCCCCGAGTTGGCTCCTGCCCGCTGCTGCAGGCTGCCATCGGGCAGCATGACGATGTTCCGCTTGGCCAGATAAGTCGGGTCGAGACGGGCCTTCGGCAGGATCTCTTGGGTGGCGATGTCGTCCGGGATGTTCCAGGGCGGGTTGAACCAAACCGCCTCGATCGGGACCTGGAATTCCGGGCTCTGATTGCGTACGTCGTCCTGGCCGACAATGACCCGCGTGGAGAAAACCGGTCGATTGTCGCGATACAGGACCAGCCGCTCGTCGGCGGCGTTGACCCAGACACGGTCCGCCGGTAGTCGCCTCGGCAGCCAGCGTTCACGCTCGAGGTTTACCACGATCTCGCGCAGGCGTGGCGTCGCGGCGTTCCCGCCCGTGCGAGCATCCTTCAAAGCCTGGCGCAGCAGCTGGTAGGTCGGCGTCGTCGGTGCCAGCCCTTCGATCACCGCGGCGGGGTCGAGGCTGCCGATCGCGGTGTCGAGCACGGCAACGACATCGATCGCCTCAGGGATCAAAGCCTGGTCATCTCTTCGGCGCTCGATCGGCATGAAGCCGTGCGCCAGCGCGTGGGCATAGGAAAGGAAGGCGTTGGACAGCAACAGTTCCCGATCGAGCGGCGACAATGTCGGCGATTGCAGCAAACTTGCGTGGAACAGTTCGGGGGAGAGGCCATGCTCAGCGGAGCGCGACACGGCATCGATCAGTGAATTCGCCTGGCCCTGCCGGGTCGTCCAGACGGGCGCAAAACCATGGCGCGCGTAGAAGCGTCGCAGCAATTCGATGTTCAGCCGTTCGCCCGCGATGCCCGACTTGGGAGCGTTCTCGATCAGTTCACTGAGTGTACTGCTGGCATGTGCTACCGTCGGCCGTGGCGACGCCGATACCAGGGCTACAGCCGGCTCCTTGTCCGTTGTCGAGGCCGTCGGCTCGGCCGGCGAACATGCTGCGGCGAATGAAATTGCGGCGACTGCAAGCGATCCGATGCGCGCCAGAAGGCCGCCTTGGTACAAAGCGTTCACGCCATGACCCCTAGAACAATCCATGCCCTCGAGAACCAGCTTGCTTTAAGTGGCAGGAAAAGCAAGATTTACACTTGCCGTTCTCAGGGCCGGCCGCTCTTGGAGAGTTGCGGCGAGCAAAGTGACATTCTTGCACGCCATGCAGGAACCGGAACCTCGCTTCGGCGTTACTGTCAGCCACTCACCGATTGTTCCCGATTGTTGTAGAGTACTTGAGTGCCTCAACTTGTGGAGGAAACGGATGTCCGACGTTGCCGAAAAGATGGCTCGCCTCGCGGTGATTGCCATCCTGATTCCAGCGGCGCTGCTCGCGGGCTGCTCGCAGCCTGCCCCGCCGCCGCCGCCGCAACCGACGGCCGCCGCTCCCCCGCCGCCGCCGCCTCCGCCACCGCCGCCGCGTGTCCGCGGCTGACGTCAGCGCGGTAAACACACAAGACTCCGCTTCTCGAGAGTCGCGAAAGCTGCAATCTGCCCTGTGGTCACTCCACAGGATTGCACGTGCTCCTCGACAGCTTCCCGCCTGGAGGCTCGATCCGACGGACCAGACGCCTCTTCCTGCGTGAGAAACGCCACAGCTTGGCGGCGCCAGCGGGTGCCAAATGGCTTGGGGCGCTTCTCTCGCAACCGATGAGGTCGAGCCATGCGCGCAGGCGGGGGCACCCGGGATACGAAGCTCACCGCCGCGCAGTACATGAAGTCGGCCGAGCTGGTCCTGTCGCTGTGCAGGATGCTCGGCTTTGCCGCGGACAGGTATCACATATCCGGGCACTCGGAAGTCGGTCCCGGCACGACACACGGGAACCCGAATCGCGTGCTGAACTGGGATCTGTATATGGCGGCCATCTCCGACCAGCAGGAAATCGCGCAGGGGAGGACGCCGATGCGACTGTGGAATGACGATGAAATCTAGGTCGTAGCTCATCAGGCGGCTCTGCGGTTGTATCCATCGGGATACAACGCGGTACAATGAGCGGGATGACGACGACATCTTCGCATCCGGGAGCGCCGGCAGGCGCATCGCCGTGATCGGCGGCTTCACGGGCACAACGCTCGCCGTCCAGCTCGCCGAGCGTCTCGGCGCGGCCGGCGACATTTTTCTGTTCGAGCGCAGCGGCGAGTTCGGCCAGGGTGTCGCTTATGCCACGACCAACGACCGGCATCTGCTCAATGACCTGCCGGCAACACGAGCGCCGTTGACGGCGATACGGGTCATTTTTTGCGCTGGTTGAAGGAGGCGGGATACCCCGGCGGTCCGGTGACGTTCGCGAAGCGCGGCCTGTATGGCTCGTATCTCAAGGAATTCCTCGGCAGATGTCGTCGCATCACGAAGGTGACTTCGGAGGTGGTTCGCCTCGATCTCGACGCCGATGCCGTCGTGCTGCGTTCGGCACAGGGCAGGAGCATCAGGGTCGATCAGGCCGTCTTGTGCATCGGCAACTTCCCGCCCGCGTCTCCTGTCGAGTGGCGCATGGCCAAGGCAGGCCGGTCATGATTCCTCGCCAACCCCTGGAATGGGCGGGAACTGGCTGCGGTAGGCGCCGGGGAGACCGTGGTACTGGTCGGCAGCGACCTGACGATGATCGACGTCGTCCTCGACCTGCGGTCGCGCGGCCACCGCGGGCGGCTCGTGGCGCTGTGGCGCCATGGTCTC
>JAEZHS010000440.1 GCA_023436825.1 Pseudomonadota bacterium
CCCCCCGCGCGGCGCCCGCGCGGGGGAGGGCCGTCACGCGAAAGTTGGGGCTAACGCATCCGCGCCGGCCGGCCGCGGCCGATCTTGTCGCCTCGGCTGTTGTACTGATTGCCGTATTCGTCGGTGATCGCGACGGCGCGCGGATTGTCGGACTGGCCGCCCATCATGCCCGGACCCTGGGCCTGATATTGAGGCTGGGTGCCGTACTGCATCTGGGCGCCCGAGCTGTAGTCGCTGCTCGGCATGCCCGCGGCGCTCTGGTCCTTGTTGCTTTGCGACAAAACGGTGGTCGAGCGTGTGCCGCCGCCGGCCGTGTCCTGCGCATTGGCGCTGGGCGTGCCGATGGTGCTCGCGGGCGCCGATCCGCCGGCGCCGCCGGGTGCCGTGTTGGGGCCGGGCGGCATGTAACTGCCCTGAGCCAGGGCTGCGCCGCCCGAAAGGGCCAGCACGCAAGCCGCAATCGTCGTGGTCTTCAGCATGGTCATTCCTCCTTGCGGGATCGGGATCCCCGACGGAACGCCGCTTGCGAGCGCGTCGTTGCATGCGCGGGCCGCTTTGACATACGTGCATGGCACGTCCCTTGCGATGCAGCTGAGTGCGGGGCAAGAACGGATGGTCCGTCGCCCAGCCTGGAGCCGTCACATCTTCAATCTCTACCTCGCGCTCGGCGCGATGACGGTGCAGCAGAGCTTCGCGACCCTGGGCCGTTCGACGGTGCCGCTGATCGCCGCCGCCATCATCGCCGATCTCCGCATCGATCCCGCGCTGGTCGGCGTCTATGTCGCCATCGGCGCCGTCGCGGGCTTTTTGACGACGATGACCTGCGGCGGCCTGATCGTCCGCTATGGCGCGATGCGCATGACCCAGGTCGGCATGCTGGCGCTGGCCGTCGGCTTGGCGCTGCCGGCGTCGGGCTGGATGCCGCTGTTCGCGCTGGGCGCCTTCGTGGGCGGGATGGGGCAGGCGATCTCCACGCCCTCGAGCTCGCATCTGCTCGGCCGCCTGTCGCCGCCGCGTCTCGCGCCGCTGATCTTCTCGGTCAAGCAGACCGGCGTGCCGGCCGGCCTGATGGTGGCGGGCGTGGTGGCGCCGGTGCTGGCGACCGAGATGGGCTGGCGCACGGCGCTACTGGTGATCGGCGGGCTGTCGGCGCTGACCGGCCTGGCGCTGCAACCCCTGCGGGCGCGCTTCGATGTCGACCGTGTGCCGGGCACGCCGCTGTCGCCGGCCGACATCCGTGCCAATGTCGCCTCGGTGCTGCGCGAGCCGGCGCTCAGGGCCATGTGTCTCACCATGTTCAGCTTCGTCGGCCTGCAGTCGCTGTTCACCGGCTTCTTCGTGCTCTACCTGGTGCGCGGCCTGGGGTACGACCTCGAGCGTGCCGGCCTGGTGTTCGCGATCGCCGTCGCCGTGGCCGTGCCGGCGCGCATCGGCTGGGGATGGCTCGCCTCGCGCCTGGTGCGGCCGGCGACGCTGCTGTCGGTGCTCGGCATCTGCATGGCCGCCTCCGCCGTGCTCACCGCCGTCATCCATTCCGCTTGGCCGACCTGGCTCGCCACGATCGTCGCCATCCTGTTCAGCGCCACGGCCGTGAGCTGGCACGGCGTGCTGCTGGCCGAGGTGGCGCGTCTCGCGCCGGCCGGCCGCATCGGCCCCACGACGGGGGCCGTGCTGGCCTTCGGCGATGCCGGGTCGCTGGTGTTGCCATTGCTGTTCAGTGGAGCGCTGACGCTGACCGGCGACTACGCGCCGGGCTTCCTGATCGGCGGCTTCTTCACTTTGGCGGTCGGCCTGTGGGGCGTGTGGCGCCGCGCGAGCCCTCAACAACAGCGTCGATAGTAGCGGGCTGATATTTCTCCCGCCGAACCGGCCGGCTTGAACGACACCACGCCGAACCCTAGCCTCGGCTTGCCGAGTTCAAGGGAGGTGGGTTCATGCCGACGATCGACGTCCAGGTCCATTGCTACGAGCGCAACCATCCCGGCCGGCCGTGGCATGCGGTGCTCGCCGGACCGCCCGAGGTGACCGGCACCGACATGGTCAAGGCGATGGACGAGGTCGGCGTCGACGGCGGGCTGCTGGTCTCGGTCTATACGATGTACAAGTGGGACGCGAGCTACGCGATCGGCGTGCAGAAGCAGTTCCCCAACCGCTTCGCCCTGATCAAGCCGGTCGATTCCAACGATCCCAAGGTCGGCGAGACGATCGAGGAATGGGCGAAGATGGACGGCACGGTCGCCGTGCGCATCATGTTCACGCCCGAGGTCTCGACCGATCCGGCGCATCCCGGCATCAACAAGGTGCTGGCGACGGCGGCCAAGTGCGACCTGCCGGTCAACCTGATGGCGCGCGGCCGGCTCGAGCAGGTCGCCGAGCTCGCCAAGCGCAACCCCGACACGACGCTGGTGATCGACCATCTCGGGCTCGAGCAGCCGATGAAGCCGCCGGCGCCCAAGGAGCCGTGGGTCGAGCTGCCCAAGCTTCTGGCGCTGGCGCCGCACAAGAACATCGTGGTCAAGATCAGCGGCGCCTGCACGCTGAGCCACGAGCCGTTCCCTTACAAGGACATCCGCAAGCCGGTCGATCAGATCCTGAACACGTTCGGCCTGGATCGCTGCATGTGGGGCACCGATTGGACACGCGCGGTGAACCTGTTGACCTTCAAGGAAGGCGTCGATGCGTTCCGCGCCAGGGACTGGCTGTCCGACGGCGACCGCGCCACGCTGATGGGCGGCAGCTTGAGCAAGATCTACGGCTGGGCCCCGAAGAAGGGCTGAACCAACAATGACCAAACGACAAGCAATTGGGAGGAAACCAGGATGCTCAGAAGGAGTTTCATCGGCGGCCTTG
Source organism: Pseudomonadota bacterium (assembly GCA_023436825.1). The sequence continues at coordinate 2,851 of JAEZHS010000440.1, forward strand.
TAGCGGCTCCGGCGGTTGCGTCGGCCCAAAATACGTCAGGGGGTGACTGGCCGAACAAGCAGATCCGAATCGTCATTCCCTATCCGCCGGGCGGTCCGTCGGACATCACCACCCGCCTGGTGCTGGAGCGCGCCGGCGCGCTGCTGGGACAGAGCGTGCTGTTCGACAATAGGGCCGGCGCCAGCGGCGCGATCGGCGCGGAGCACGTCAAGAACTCGCCGGCCGACGGCTATACCTTCCTGACCACGACCACGGCCATGGTCTGCATCACGCAGCACCTGCAGCCGCTGCCGTACGATGCGGGCAAGGACTTCGTGCCGGTGGCGCGGGTGGCGACGTCGTGGATCGGCATGGGCATCAACCCGCAGGTGCCGGCCAACAGCCTCCAGGAGTTCATCGCTTACGCCAAGGCCAATCCCGGCAAGATCAACTTCGGCTCGGCCGGGCTTGCCACCATCACCCAGCTCTACGGCGAGATGTGCAACATCGAAGCCGACGTGAAGATGGTGCACGTGCCCTACAAGGGCAGCGCGCCCGCGACACAGGACCTGCTGTCTGGCCAGATCCAGGTTCAGTTCGATCCGACGACCTTGCCGCACATAGCCGCCGGCCGCCTGAAGTGCTTCGCGATCCTGGGCGAGAAGCGCTGGCCCGGGAAGCCCGACATACCGACGCTCAAGGAGCAGGGGCTGGGCAAGATCGGCGGCGACGCCTGGTACGGCATCCTTGCCGCCAAGGGTACGCCGCCGGCCGCCATCGACAAGCTCGCCAAGGCGATCGGCGAGGCTTCCAAGGATCCGGCCGTTAACGAGAAGCTGGTGAGCAGCGGCAACTACGCGAGCTTCCAGGACCAGGCGACGTTCGGCGCCACCATCGAGCGCGAACGCGCCTCGTTCGGCGAGATCATCAAGAAGGCCGACATCAAGGTGTGATTTCCAGGATCATGCTCTTCCGGACCGCCCGCGGCGACGCGCGCGGTCCGGAAGAATCATGACGGCACCAGCGGCAGGCCGAGCAGTGACCAGTAAGGCAGCACCAGCAGGGCGACGGCGATGGTCAGCACCAGCATGCCGAGCCCCAGCCGTCGCACGTCGGCGCTCGGGAAGTAGCCTGCCTCATAGGCCAGCAGGTTGGCCGCGGTCTGCACCGGATAGAGGATGACCGCATCGACGGCGAGGGTGACGATGAGGCCGCAGGCCAGCGGGTTGAGATGCGCCGCCTCGGCGATGGTGACGGCGATCGGGATCAGGAGCGCCATGCAGGCGGCGAGGTTGGTGATGGCGAGATGAACCAGCGCGACGGCGATCACCAGCAGTACGACGATGGCCATGGGCGCCATGGAAACGGCGGTGAGGCGGTCGACGAAGGCGGCGCCGAGCCATGATGCCGCGCCGGTCTCGATCATGCAGCGGGCGAGCGACATCGAGGCGCCGACGGTGAGGATCAGGCCCCACGACAGCTTGCTCTCGAACTGCTTCCAGGTGAGGGATCCGATTCGCGGCGCCAGCAGCACGATCGCCGCCATCAGGGCCGGGATCGCGGGCGAGAGATGATGCCAGGCGTCGGTGAGCCAGAGCAGGGCCGTGGCGGCGAGGATGCCGAGCGTCTTGATCTCGCCCGTCGACAGGGGCTCGGCGCCGGCTTTGACGGCGCACGGTCCGCCGCTTTCGAACGGGCCGACCATCATGCGCAGCCAGATGCCGCCCAGGAGGATCAGCGCGTAGTAGGGAACGGCCATCAACGCGAACCAGCCCAGCCACGTGAAGCCGCCCAGAAGGGTCGCCGCGGCGATGGAGGCGATGCCCCCCGTCAGCAGCGCCGAGGAGGCAAGCGGATTGAGCATGCCCAGCGCCAGCATCAGCGCGCGGCCGACGCGGCCCGACTTGCCGACGCCCATGCCGTCGAGCGCCTCGCGATAGGCCGGAATGAGGATGGCGTTGCGCGTGATCGCCGAGGGCACGAGGAAGGCAAGCGCAGGCAACGACAGGATCATCTGCACGTAGAGGCGGGTCGGGTTGCCTCTGGCGCTTCGCGCGAGGAAACGCGCGGCACGCTGGGCAAGCCCGCTCGCCTCGACGGCGGTGCCGATCGCGGCGACGCCGACCAGGAAGAAAGTCACCTCCGAGGTGAAGCCGTGCAGCGCGTCGGGCAGCCGCATGCCGGGGTTGATCGCCAGCAGCACGACGACCAGCAGCGCCGTGACCCCGAGCGGTACGGCTTCGGTGATCCACAGGATCGTGCCGGCAATGGTGACGGCAAGCGCGGCCTGGCTTGCCGCGTTGAGACCCGCGACCGGCGGTAACGCGCGCGCCGCGACGTAAGCCAGCAGGGCGATCGCCAGCCAAAGCTCTTTCTTCATCGCACGGGACTCGCGAGCTGGAAGAGGCAGTCGCCGCGCCGCGCCCAGCCGGGAAAGCGTCGGCACAGCACCATGCCGGCAGTCTCGAAGGTCACGACCTCCTGCGGCCGCCACGGCGTGCCCGGGAAGTGCAGCGCGCCCGCCGGCTGCCCGGCGGCGACGTCCTCCTCGAGCCGGGCATAGGGCTCGAACAGTCCGTCTTCGAGGCAGTAGACGTAGTTTGCGGCGCCTTCGACGGAGAAGGCGCGCATGCCGCGCGCCGGCGGCGTCGGATCGTTCGACAGCAGGCCGATCGATGCCAGCGCCCGGCGCACGCCGCGTTCGGCCATCGCCACCAGCTCATGCGAGACCGTGCCGCCGCCGCCCAGCTCGGCATTCAGGTAGACGACGTTCTGGCGTTCCGCCGCCGCCGACAGGGTGCGCGGCTCGCCCTGCAACGGCCTGACGAGGCCGCCATAGGGCGCGCCGAACGCCGCGATCAGCGCCTCGGTCGCAGCCCGCTGCCTGGCGTCCTCGGGCCGGCGCGCATGGGCGTGGGCGACATATTCCAGCGAGCTGCCCCCCGAATGCAGGTCGAGGCAGTACTGGCAGCGCTCCAGAAGCGCGCTCTCGATGTAGTGGGCGATCATCTCGGTCGGCGTGCCGTTGGCGTTGCCGGGAAAGCAGCGGTTGAGATTGCCGTCGTCGAACGGCGAGACTCGGCGGCCGGCCATTACCGCGGGGTAGTTTGCGGCCGGAAGCACGATCAGCCGTCCCCGCAGCCGCGACGGATCGAGCGACCGCACGATCTTCATCAGCGCGATCTGGCCTTCGTACTCGTCGCCATGGTTGCCGGCGACCAGCAGGACGGAAGGACCGTTGCCGTTGGCGGCAACGGTGATCGGCACGGGAATCCATCCATAGGCCGAGTCGTGGGTGGAATGCGGCACCTTCAGGAAGCCGTGCTGCACGCCCGTCCCGTCGAGATCGATGGTGGCGGCGATGCGGGTCATGCCGCGGCCCTTGCGCGTGCCCAGTCGAGCCAGGGGAAGAGAGCCAGGAGATCGCGGGTCTCGACCGTGGCGCCGGCCCAGAGGCGCAGGCCTGGCGGTGCATGGCGATAGGCGTCGATGTCGAAGGCGACGCGCTCGGTCTCGAGCAGGACCGCGAGCTTCTTG
>JAEZHS010000441.1 GCA_023436825.1 Pseudomonadota bacterium
CCCAAAGACGAAGAGGAGGAGACCATGGCAGACGGCATCACTGTCGCGAAATTTCGGGACGTGGCCGGAGGCCTGCAGAAGGGGCAGTTTGCCGTCGGCGAGCATGTGAAGATCAGGCACCTGTCGGACCTCGATCCGATCTACAAGGGGCTGCTCGACCGGCCGATCACCGTGACCATGGGCCTCGTCGCGCCCGCCGGCACCATCGGGCTCACACCGATGTGGTTCGACTACGAGGGCGACAAGGTGCTGGTGAACACGGCTTCCCACCGCCCCAAGTGCGGCTGGATCCGCAAGAACGGCAAGCTCACCATCCTGGTCGTCAATCCCGACAATGCTTACCACTGGGTCCAGCTGAAATGCTCGGTGGAGCGCGAGGAGCACGAGGACGCGCCGGGCGGCGCACGCGTCACCAAGCAGCTCGACAAGATCTGGACCAAGTACACCGGCAATCCGCCGCCGTATGGATTGCGCGATCCCGCCATCGACGAAAAGCGCGTGCTGTTCATCTGCAACGTCGACCGCATCGCGACCTTCGGCAAGCCTTGAGCAGTTTCAATCGGCTTCGCCCCGCGCCAGGGCCGCCGCCTTCTCGACGGTGATGCCCGCAGCGAGCGGATCGGCGTGGCGATGGGCAAGGTGCCATTCGGCACCCTCGCGGCGATAGACCAAGGTGACGCGCAGAGGCCAGCTCTGCGCCGGCAAGCCGCCAACCTCGACCGTCTGGCGCTCGAGCAGGACCAGGACCACGAGGTCGGTGGAGTCGTAGATTTGCACGACGTCCTGCTCGAACACACCGTTCCGGAAGAAGCGCCCCATCGCCTCCCAGCGCTCGGCGGTGATGTCTGCGCCACGCGACGGCGTTCCGCCGAAGGGCGACATCAGCGTAAAATCGTCCGCAAGCTTGATCAAGGAGCGGTAGCGGCCGACCTCACCGCGCATCAGCGCCGCATGCGCTTCCTCCGATCGCTCAATGAGCCCGGTCACCGCCGACTCGATGGTCGCGTCGTATTGCACAAGGCTGTGCAGCGGCTGGAAAGAGAGCTTGGGCCGTATGCCCTCCGGCAGGTTCGGCGCGATATGGGACGCGAAAAACCGTGTCGCGTCTTCATGGCTCTGCCACACCTCGACGATCCGCCATCCGGCCTCGAGCGGATGGGCCATGTGCATGATGAAGCCGGGCGCCTGTCTCAGCGCGCTGCCGACAAGCGCGAGCATGCCGTCATAGCTCTGTGGCGACTGTCCGCCGACCTCGGAAATCATCATCACCGGCATCGATCTCTCCTGCTGAAGGCATCGGTCGTCTGCGGGATCGCATGTGGCGCCTGCTGAATCCAATGATATGATTTCACGAACATGATGAATCAAATTGACCTTACGCGAGCCGATCTGAACCTCCTCGTCCTGTTCGAGGTCGTGCTGCGCGAGCGTCACGTTGGCCGGGCGGCGGATCGACTTAATTTGACCCCATCGGCCATCAGCCATGGCCTCGGCCGCCTGCGCCGGCTCCTCAACGATCCGCTGTTCCTGCGAACGCCCAAGGGCGTGGTCCCGACGGCCCGCGCCACCGAGTTGGCCGAACCCATCGCCGACATCCTGGCCCGCGCCAGCGCCGTCATGGCGACCGCCGTGCCCTTCGCCCCGTCCACCGCGACCCGCCGGTTCGCAATCGGCGCTCCGGACGGCATCTCGGCCGTGATCCTGCGTCCGCTGCTCGCCCGGCTACGCACGACAGCGCCCGGGATCGACATCGGGGTGCGTCAGATCCTGCCCTCGCCGGCCCGCGTCTGGCGGACGGCCGTTGCTGACCTCGAGGCGGGCGACATGGACATCGCGATCATCCCGTCGGACGACATTCCGCCGCGTTTCGAGAAGCGCCGTCTTTACGAAGAAGATTTCGTGATCGCGATGCGCACCGGCCATCGCTTTGCGCGCGTTCCGACCCTGGAGCGATATTGCGAGATGCAGCATCTGGTGGTCTCGCACACCGGCGACCCTCACGGCTTCGTCGATGAGGCCCTGGCGGCGCGCGGCAGGGCGCGGCGGGGCGCCCTCACCGTTCCGAACTTCATGCTGGCGATTGCGATCGTCGCCGAGACCGACCTCGTCACGGCCCTGCCGCGTCGGTTCGCTGCCATGCACGCCGCGCGCTTCGGTATCTGCAGCCTCGATGCCCCGCTGCCACTGCCCGGTTTCCGGGTCAACGCCGTCGCCCCCAAGGTCGCGATGATGGATGCAGGCCTGGCTTGGCTTTTCGACCTGCTCGCGGGATCAGAGCAGCAAAAGCCGATACGCCGCCGACGCCCCCTCTCGTAAGTTCGCTCGCTTAGGTCACAACGGCGACCGCGGCCGCAGCGATGGCGCCGAGGGCGACCACGAGCCACGGCGGCACCTTCCAGGACACGAGCAGCAGCAGGGCGACGGCCGCAATGGCGAAGTCGGCCGACGAATGGATCGCGCTGGTCCACACCGAATTGTAGAGCGCCGCCAACAGCAGGCCGACCACGGCCGCGTTCACGCCTTTCAGCACCGAGCGCATCGCTGGATGCTGGCGGAACCAGTTCCAGAACGGCAGCGGCCCGATCGCCAGGAAGAACGCCGGCAGGAAGATGGCGATCAGGCAGAACAAGCCACCGAGCCAGCCGTTCGGCGCAGGCTCCATGACGGTGCCCAGATAGGCCGCGAAGGTGAACAGCGGTCCCGGCACCGCCTGCGCCGCGCCGTAGCCGGCGAGGAAAGCGTCGTTGCCCAGCCATCCCGGCTGCACGGTCGCCGCCTGCAAGAGCGGCAGCACGACATGGCCGCCGCCGAAGACCAGCGAGCCCGACCGGTAGAACGCATCGAACACGGCAAGCAGGTGAGAGCCCGTCGACGCCACCGCGAGCGGCAATCCGACCAGCAGGGCGAAGAACAGCACCAGCGCGGCGATCGACCACAGGCGGCTGATGCGGATCGGCAAAGGGACGAGGGCGATCTCCTCGCCCGGCAGGAAGCGCCAGCCAATGAGTCCGCCCAGCACGATGGCCAGGACCTGGCCAAGGCTCGACGGCAACGCGAGGACGACCACGGTCGCGGCCGCGGCGATGGCCAGCCGCTCCTTGTCGGGGCACAGGTTGCGCGCCATGCCCCACACGGCCTGGGCCACCACCGCTACTGCCACGATCTTCAGCCCATGCAGCCAGCCCGCGCCGGAGAGGTCGCCCAGCGCGGCCACGCCGTAGGCGAAGGCGATCAGCGCCAGCGCCGAGGGCATCGTGAAGCCGAGCCAGGCGGCGAGCGCCCCGGGAATGCCGGCGCGCATCACGCCGATGATGATCCCGACCTTGCTGCTCGCCGGGCCGGGCAGGAACTGGCTGAGCGCCACCACGTCGGCATAGTGCGTCTCGTCGAGCCAGCGGCGGCGTTC
>JAEZHS010000460.1 GCA_023436825.1 Pseudomonadota bacterium
GCATCTGCCAGTGTCGCGCGCGGCAGGCTTGCGCCGCGGCGACGATCATCTGCGCAGCGTCGAGGCCGTCGTCGGCCATCGCGTTCGTCTGCGTAACGACATGGTGGGTCATGTCGAGGAGCTCGTCATCGACGACGCCGACTGGAGCGTCCGCCATATCAGGGTCGACATCTGCAAGTGGCGGCCGGGCGACAAGGTGCTTCTTGCACCGTGGCTGGTCCGGGAGATCGATTGGCACGGCAGGCTGGTTCGCTTCGACGTCGGCTGCCGGGACGTCGAGAACCATCGTACGCGCCGCGATGTCATATGGATGAGGAGCAGAAATGATGCCGGAACGAAAATCGATACCGGCGCGCCGGATCAGGCTCAAGCGGGCCTATCGTCCGGCCGCGACGGCGGACGGCCTGCGGGTGTTGGTTGATCGTTTGTGGCCGCGCGGCGTGAAGAAATTGGACGCCGCCATCGACCTCTGGGTCAAAAACATCGCGCCCAGCACGGCGTTGCGGCAGTGGTTCGACCACGATCCCGCGCGATGGCCGCAGTTTCGTCAGCGCTACGCTGCCGAACTGCGCGATCATCGCAAGGAGCTGGCTGATCTGCGGGCCCAGGCCCGGCGCAGGACCGTGACCCTGGTGTTCGCCGCTCGCGACGAGCGCCGCAATGATGCGGTCGTGCTGAGAAACGTCCTGCTCGGGCGCTGAGGGGCGGCCGCGAATGTCGCTGAAGCGCCTGCTGTGTCGTGTCCGGGCGTGCACGGTGTGCGCCGACGGCCTGCCGCTGGGCCCGCGGCCGGTCCTGCAGATCGCGAGCTCGGCGCGCCTGTTGATCGTCGGCCAGGCGCCCGGGCGGAAGGTCCACGAGACCGGCGTGCCGTGGCACGATGCCAGCGGAGAGCGTCTGCGTGACTGGATGGGAATCGACCGGGCGGCTTTCTACGACGAAGGGCGCGTAGCGATCGTGCCGATCGGTCTTTGCTATCCCGGCAGCGACCCAGCCGGTGGCGACAAGCCGCCGCGTCCGGAATGTGCGCCGCTATGGCACGCAGGCCTGATCGGGCATCTCGGCGATGTCGGGCTCACGTTGCTGGTCGGCCAGCATGCTCAGCGCTTCCATTTGCGCCTCGCAGGCAAGCGCACGATGACCGATACGGTGCGGTCGTTCCGCGAGTACGCGCCACAGTTCCTGCCGCTGCCGCATCCGAGCTGGCGCAGCACGATCTGGATGCGCCGGAACCCGTGGTTCGAGGCAACGGTGCTGCCGGAGTTGCGGCGACGCGTGCGCACTGTCCTCGCCTCTAAGGCAACGCCGGAAGAGCGTGCACATGGACGTGCTCGCCGGCGTGCTTCTTGAGAATGGCCATGGCCCGTTTCTCGTCGGAGGCATCCCAGGTCCGGACCCACAGCAACAGACCGCCGCGCTCGATCTGCTCCTGCAGATGGCGGCCATGCTCCTCGCCCAGCCATCGCGCCAGAAACGAGCCGATCACGCCGCCGACCCCGCCCGACAGGGCTGCGCCGACGATGGCGGCAGTCAGCGTGCCGCCGGACGCCACGATGGCGCCCGCCGCCGCCACGGCGCCGACATAGAAGAGGATGCCGATCAATCCGCCTTCTGCGTCGCCGATGGCTTCCGGCGAAACATAGGCCGCGCGCGGAATCACGGGATCGTCCTCGAGCGAGCTGACCTTCCGGTAACGATGACCCAGCTTTTGTTCCACTGTGCCTTCGCTGGCCAACAGGCTAAGCTCGGCGCGATGAAAGCCGGATTGGAGCAGCTCATCGATCGCGTCCTGTAGCTCGCGCGCGCCATGAAAGACGCCAACGGCTTCGCGGACGGTGCGGGCTTTCTTCTTGTCGGACATTTCGGGCTCCATGCAGAGGGACCCATTGTCCGCGAGGAACGGCGCAGGAACCTTTCGCGCCGGCATTGCTTGTGAGCAAAGCCCCTGTCGGAGTCTTGCGATCGACTAGCCGCTCGAGCAGAGGAGAGCGTCATGGACCCAGCCAGGAAACCCGATCAGCCGGCGGCTGTCGCGAGCGAACGCCGCCACCTCGACGACCTGCTTGATCAGGCGCTCGCCGATACCTTTCCCGCCAGCGACCCGGTATCCATCGACTTCGAAGCGCCCGTCGACAAGCCTGCGGTAAAGGGGGGCGACAGATGACCCCGCGATCCAGCGGCGTGGGTTCCTGGATCGTGCTCGCCGTCCTGGTGCTTCTCCTGGTGCTGGCGATCGTGTTCCTTGTCGTCGGCTGGGAAACGACCGAGGCCGACAGTCGCCAGGCGATGTCCACGGGAGGGTACGTCGCCATGGTGCTCGGCATTGTCGCCACTCTTGCGCTGGGCGTCGGGCTGATGGCGCTGGTCTTCTACAGCAGCCGCAAGGGGCGCGACTGAGCGTCTCGCGGCTGTCAGTGCTCCTCGCTGGCGAGCTTCACGCCGAGGCCGATCAGCGTCACGCCGGTGATGCCGTCGAGCGTGCGGCGGATGCGCGGGCGGCGTAGCGCATCGCGCATGCGGGCCGTCGCCAGCGCATAGCCCGTCAGCCACAGGAGCGTCATTGCGCTGAACAGCAGGCCCAGTGCCGCCAGGCCGAAGAAATCCGTCGCGCCGGTGGGGGCGAACTGCGGCAGCATCGACGAAAAGAAGGCCGCGATCTTCGGATTGCTGAGGTCGCTCACCACGCCTTGCACGTAGGCCTGCCGCGGCCGCAGTCCGCCACCTGTCGGCTGCGCCATCGCCTGCCTATGCGCATCGGGGCCGAAGGCGGCGCGCAACGATTGCACGCCGAGCCACACGAGATAGACCGCGCCGACATATTTGACGGCGAGGAACAACGGCTCGGAGGCGATCAGCAGGGCAACCAGGCCCGCCGAGGCGGCAAGCGCCCAGATCGCAAGACCGGTGGAGACGCCGAGCGCCGTCGCCAGGCCGGCCGCCCGGCCGCCCAGCAGGGCATTGCGGATCGTCATGGCGGTGTCGGGCCCCGGTGTGCAGATCACCAGTGCGGCGATGCCGACGAACGCGATCAGCGGTCCGGCCAGGTACTCCATCATCTCCTCCGCTCATGAATCATAGTCTTCCGGACCGCGCGCTTCCAGCGCGCCTCATGAG
>JAEZHS010000478.1 GCA_023436825.1 Pseudomonadota bacterium
CTCATGAGGCGCGCGAGGACGCGCGCGGTCCGGAAGAATCTAACGCGGCCTCGGTCTCACCCGCGCCGTCGGTTCGGCGATCAATGGATCGTCGGGCCAGTAGTGGCGAGGATAGCGGCCCTTCAGCTCGGCCTTCACCGCCTTGTAGCCGTTGGCCCAGAAGCTCGCGAGGTCGCGCGTCACCTGCACCGGACGGCGTGCCGGCGACAGCAGGTGGATGGTCAACGGCACCTTGCCGCCGCCGACGCGCGGCGTGTCCAGGAGCCCGAACATCTCCTGCAGGCGCACCGACAAGGTCGGCTCCGCCGGATTGCCGTAGTCGATCGGCACGCGCGAGCCGCTCGGCACCTCGACATGGGTCGGCGCCAGCCGATCGAGCTCGCGCTGCTTGTCCCACGGCACCAGCGATTTCAGAGCGGCGGTGAGATCGATGCGCGCCAGGTGGCTGCGCCGCGACACGCCGTCCAAGAACGGCGCCAGCCAGGCATCGAGCGAGTCGAGCAACGCCTCGTCCGACAGGTCGGGCCAGGCCTTGTCCTGCGTGCGCAGGAAGGCGATGCGCTCGCGCCACCTCCCGAGGTCATCCGACCACGGCAGTGCGCCGAGGCCGAGCTGGCGGATGCCCTCGATCATCGCCGCCTTGAGCTTGTCGGCATCGGGGTTCGCCAGCGGCTTGTCCTCTAGCAGCAGCGCGCCGAGGCGCCGCCGCCGGCGCGCCAGCACGACGCCCTCGCGTTCGCTCCATTGCAAGGCTTCCTCGTCGACGACCTGCCCGGCGAACAGCTCTTCGATCTCGTCGAGACGGATGGGCGCGGCGAGGAAGATGCGCGAGTCCTGGGCCGAGCCGTCGAGATCGGCGACGACCAGGAACTCTTCGTTGGCCATCGGATCGCCGTCGGGCAGCGCCGCACCGCGGCCGCCCGATAGAAGGTAGCGATTGGTTCCCGGACGCCGCCGGCCGATGCGATCGGGATACGCGAGCGCCAGCAATGCACCGGTCATGGAAACGTCGGGTCTTTCGTCGGCGCCGCCGCGCGGCGTCAGGCGGCGTGCCTGCTCCTGGATCAGGCGCAAGGTGCCGTCGCGCTTGCCGCTGAGCGCGATGTCGAGGCGATGGCGCAGGTCGACGTCGCGCTGACCTGGCGGCAGGCGCAGGAAGTCGCGTTCGCCCAGGATCGCTGCGAGCAGGGCGGCGATCCTGCCTTGTCCCAGCTCGCGGCCCTTCAGCACCAGATGGGCAAGGCGCGGATGCTGGCCGAGCCGCGCCATCGCCCGGCCGTGCGGCGTGATTGCGCCCGCTTGATCGAGTGCGCCGAGATCGACGAGCAGGGCGCGCGCCGTTGCCAGCGATGCTGCGGGCGGCGGCGTCAGCCAGGGCAAGGTGGCGTCGTTGGCGCCCCACAGCGCCAATTCGAGGGCCAGCGGCGCGAGATCGGCGTCGAGGATCTCCGGCGGCGTGAAGGGCAGCAGGCCGCGCTGCTGCTCCTCGGGCCACAGGCGATAGCACACGCCGGGCTCCAGACGGCCGGCTCGGCCGCGGCGCTGGTCGGCGGAAGCCTGGCTCACGCGCACCGTCTCCAGCCGCGTCATGCCCGAGCGCGGCGAGAATCGCGGCACGCGCATCAGGCCGGAATCGATCACGAGGCGCACGCCCTCGATGGTGAGGCTGGTCTCGGCGATCGCGGTCGCCAGCACGACCTTGCGGCGGCCGGCGGGCGAGGGAGCGATGGCGCGATCCTGGTCGGCCGGCGAGAGATCGCCGTAGAGCGGCGCCACGTCGATGTTGCCGCCGAGGTCCAGGCGCTCCTCGACCCGGCGGATCTCGCCGACGCCCGGAAGGAAGACCAGGGCGCTGCCGCTTTCCTCGGCGAGGGCGCGGCGCACCGTCGAGGCGACACTGTCCTCGATGCGGCCGGCGGCCTCGCGGTCGAGATAGCGCGTGTCGACCGGGAACATGCGGCCAGCGGATTCGATTACCGGCGCACCGCCCAGCCGGTCGGACACCGGGCCGGGATCGAGGGTCGCCGACATGGCGATCACGCGCAGGTCGTCGCGCAAGGCCGCCTGCGCCTCGCGCACCAGCGCGAAGGAGAGATCGGTCTCGAGGCCGCGCTCGTGCAATTCGTCGAAGATCACGCAGCCGATGCCGTCGAGCGACGGATCGTCCTGCAGCATCCTGAGGAACAGACCGTCGGTCACGACCTCGATGCGCGTGCGCAGTCCCACCTTGGTGTCGAGACGCACGCGGTAGCCCACGGTCTCGCCGACCGGCTCACCCCGGGGCGCCGCCTTGCGCCGCGGGGCGGCCCGCGCCGCCAGGCGCCGCGGCTCCTGCATGACGATCTTGCCGCCACCGAGCCATGGCGCATCGAGCAACGCCAGCGGCACGCGCGTCGTCTTGCCGGCGCCTGGTGGCGCGACGAGAACGGCAGCGGTGCGGGCCATCAGCGCCTCTTTCAGCGCCGGCAGCGCTTCGTCGACCGGAAGGGATGCCATTTCAGTTCACGAGGTAGCGCGCGCGTGGTCGCAGCATTACGCCGGCCAGCCTTTGCTCCATCACGTGCGCGATCCATCCCGCGCAGCGTGCGATGGTCAGGATGGCGCCGGCAGACCGATAGGGAAGCTGCAGTGCATGACAGAGCACCACGAGGCCGGTTTCGACACTGGGCCTTATCTTGAATGCCTCGGCAGCCTCCTCGAGAAAGGTAACGATGTCGATCGTACGGTCGGGATTGATGCTTTGATTGCGGGCCACGCCCAGCAGGTACTCGGCCCGGGGATCGCCGTTCGGGTAGAGCGGATGGTTGAAGCCCGGTATCGCGCTTCCCGACTTCGCCATTTCAGCCAGCCGATCTCGACGGGTGCTCCTGGCGCGAGCCATCGTCAGCAGATCCTCCACCTTGTCGCAGGCGCGGCGGATGCGCGATCCGCTATGGGCGCTCAAGGCCGACAGGATGCAGAAGTAGAGGTTGGCGCCGCTCGAGGCGGCGAGGCGCGCCGCGACCGTCTGCGGCGTGAGCTCGTGGTCGGCCAGCAACACCAGGGCGGCGTTCACCGCTGCCGTCGTCTCCGCGGATGCGCGCGCGCCGGTGCCGGCCACGATACGTGCAGCGACCGCGAGCCCGCCGCCGGATGCGGACGCGTCCAGGGCGATGCTTTTGCGGGAGCGGGCCAGGAAGCCCATGCAGGCCGGCAGGCCCATCAGCAGAGCGCGAGCGGCAATGACCGTGTTGCCGTCGCGCAGGTCGTCACCGCCCGACGGCCGCGCGACGAGCGACATGACGAACAGCGAGAACAGCTTGACGATGTCGGGCTGCGAGGCGTCGACCTCGGCCGACGCGACGAGCTTGTCCATCGCGACCGCCGCGGCGGTGCCGGGCCATGCGCCCTGTTCCTCCATCCATGCGCCCGACCACAGCAGCTCGGCGACACTCTCGAAGCTCTGGCTGTGTCGTGCGAAGTCGAGCGCGGCGCGACCGCGGTAGGCCGGACCGGCCGGCGTTATCGTCGTGATCGACGTCTGCACGATGGGTTCCGACCATCGCGGCGCACCGCCCTTGTAGAGTCCGCCTTCGGCCTTCGCGTGGCCCCGTGCGCGCAGCCGTTCGACGTCCTCGCGCGAGTAGAGGAAGCCATGTCGCTTGTCCTGGCCGATCGAATGGATCCAGCCGCGACTGACGTAGGCATAGAGCGTCTGCGGCTTGATGCGCAGAAGGTGTGCCGCTTCCTTCGCCGAGAGAAAGCTCTTGGCGTCGTGTGCACGCGCCGCCGCCGCGGCCTTGGAAGGCTTTCTGGTCATGCCGAAAGAAGCCATATATTGACTGAATAATCAATGTTGATCGACAAGGCTTGCACCCCTAGCCTCGACGCGGTGCACGTCGGACGGTGCGGCCGATCGTGCGGCCGGCACAACGGGAGGGCAGCCTAGCCATGTCGATCATCGACGCCGATTCACACGTCATCGAATCCCAGGAAACCTGGCAGTACCTCGATCCGAAGTTCGCGAAGCGGCGGCCGGTGCCGGTCGCAGTGCCGGCGGACACCTCGTTCCTCGACTGGAACACATTCTGGATCATCGATCGCCAGGTCCGCCATTTCGGCGCCACGCCGATCGAAGGCAACGTGATGGCCGGCCGGAAGAGCTACTCGCCCGACGTCCAGCAGATCACCGACGTCAAGGCACGGCTGGCGGCGATGGACAGAATGGGAGTGGCCAAGCAGCTCGTGCATCCCTCGTTCACCTTGTCGACGCTCACCGAGGATCCGGAGCTCGAGGCTGCCCTGTTCCAGAGCTACAACACCTTCATGTCGAAGGCGTGCGCGGGATCGGGCGGCCGCATCTTCTTCAATGCCGTGGTCCCGTATCGCCGACCGGAGCAGGCGGTGGCCGAGCTCCGTCGCCTCGACAGCATGCCGGGCATGGCGAGCGTGCTGGTGCGTGGGCTCGAGTGGGACAAGCCGATCGACGATCCCAGCCACTACCCCGTCTTCGCCGAGGCCGAGCGACTTGGCCTGCCGATGGTCGTCCATCTCGGCCTCGGATCGCCCTCGATGTACCGCATGTTCGACGGCATGGCGCATCCGGTCGCCGAGAGGAAGACCTTCTATCCGGCGCGCTCGCGGCGACTGCTGTCGACTCTGACGGTGCAGTACGCCTTCTACAATCTGATGGAAAGCACGCTCATCGACGACTTCCCCAAGCTCAAGTGGGTCTTCCTCGAGGGCGGCGGCTGCACCTGGATGGTCGGCGCGGTGCGCACCATCGAGCGCAGCGGCAAGCCCCATGTCCTCGACCACTTCGAGGCCGGCCGGGTGCTGGTGGGCTGCGAGCCCGACGACGACATCCCCTATGCCGCCCGAGTCCTGGGTGAGCACGCGCTGCTGGTATCGAGCGACATGCCGCATTTCGACGAAGCGGCGCACGACAGCATCGCCGAGGAGTACGAGGAGCGCGGCGACCTTTCGCCGGAACTGTTGAAGAAGATGTTCACGCAGAATGCCGAGCGCGTCTTCGACTTCGGTCGTGTCGTCGCCAGGACAGCCGTGCCGGCCTGAAGCCATGCGGATCTGGTACACGCGCTGTCCCCTGCCGACCGCGTCGAGCATCGCGATCGAGCGTGGCATGCTCGATGACGAATTCCGGGCCGACGGCATCGTCGTGCAGTCGCTCAACGCATCGAGCGACATGGCGGTGCGCGAGGCGCACTACAACCACGGCCAGACCAATCTGTTCCGGCAAGGCGGCAACATCCCCCCGATCTGGAGCCGGTCACGCGGCGCCGACACGGTGGTGGTCGCCACCAACTGGATCGATGAGTACCAGGCGATCGTGGCGCTGCCGTCGTCGGGGATACAGGACGCCGCCGGCCTGCGCGGCAAGCGGCTCGGGATGCCGCGTCGCCTGAACGAGCAGATCGACTACTGGCGTGCCATGTGCCTGCGCGGATACCTCGCTGCGTTGGAGATTGCCGGCCTCGAGCCGAACGACGTTGAGTTCGTCGACCTCCCGATCGACGAAAAGCAGATCCCGACGGGCGGTGCATCGCAACGCGGCACCTTGTGGCGCGGCGCCAACCGCGCCCGCAGGCAAAGCCGCGAGGCGCTCGCCCTGATCCGCGGCGAGATCGATGCGATCTATACCGCCGGTGCGCCGGGCGCCCAGCTTTCGTCGTTCATGGGGGCCTACACGGTCGTCGATCTCGGCGCGCATGCAGACTCGGGCTCGCGCGTCAACAACCAGGTTCCCACCGTCCTGACCGTCGACGGCGAGCTCGCCCGCTCCGCACCCGAGACGGTCGCGCGCTATCTCGCGACGCTCATGCAGGCGGCGCGCTGGGCGCACGAGCACGAGGCGGAGACGCTCGGCATCGTGGGCGGCGACGTCGGCGCAACGCCGGAATGGGTGACGGCCGCCTACGGCGCCGAGGTACACGATCGACTTGCCCTGGAGCTCGACGAGCGCTCGATCGCGGCGGTCGCGGCACAGAAGGCATTCCTGCTCGGGAACGGCTTCATCGATAAGGATTTCGACGTCGGCGCATGGATCGATCCGCGCCCGCTCGAGCTGGCACGAGAAATGGACCATGAACGTAGGCTTGGCTGAGCGTCCCGAGGCGGCGATGGCGCGGCGCGCCGCGGCGAGGCGCGGCATGGTCGCGACCGCCCATCCGCTCGCGAGCCGGGCCGGGCTCGACGTGCTTGCCCGAGGCGGCAATGCGATGGACGCCGCGATCGCGGCGGTGGCGGTACTCGGCGTGGCGCAGCCCATGATGAGCGGGCTGGGCGGCGACAGCTTCATCCTGATCCGGTCTGGACGTACCGGCGCGATACGTTCGGTCAATGCCAGCGGCCCCGCGCCCCGTGCCCAATCGCTCGACTGGGCCAGGAAGGCCGGGCTGGCCAGGCTGCCTGATCGTGGCATGCTGTCGGCATCCGTACCGGGGGCGGTGGCCGCGATGTGCGCAGCGCACCAGCAGTTCGGCAGCGGCCGGCATAGTCTCGCGGCGCTGCTGCAGCCGGCCATTGGTCATGCAGCCGACGGCGTGGCCCTGACGCGGTCGGTGGCGCGCTTCTTCGCGCTGAACGAAACTGTCCTCGCTGCGTCCGAATCGGCCCGCGCTGCGTACCTGAAGAACGGCAAGGCGCCGGCGGAGGGCGAAGTGCTGCGCCAGCCGGAGCTCGCGAACACATTGGAGGCCGTGGCCGCCGGCGGAGCCGACGCGTTCTATCGCGGCGAGTTCGCGCGCCGCCTGGTTGCGCACAGCGCCGGAACCGGCGGCCTGTTCTCGCTCGACGACCTTGGCGAGTACCAGTGCGAGACTGTCGAGCCGCTGTCGTTGGCGCTCGGACGTGGCAGGATCTACACCAATCCGCCGGTCGGGCAGGGCATCGTGCTGCTGGAGGCGCTCGGCATCCTCGAACGCTGCACACCGATGGATCGCGGCAGCGAGGTCATGCAGGCGCACCGGATGATCGAGGCGCTGAAGCTCGCCTTCCTCGACCGCAATCGCCACGTCGGCGATCCGCGCTTCGTCGCCAGCCCGATCGACCGTCTGCTGAGCGATTCCCATCTGCGCGCGCACGCCGGGCGGATCGACGATCGGCGTGCCATGACGTCGCCCGAGGAGAGCTGGTCCTCCTTCGGCGAAGGCGACACCACGTGCCTGGCGACGGCGGACGAGGCCGGCAACGTCGTCGCCTACATTTCCAGCCTGTCGACGCCGTTCGGCGCGGCCGAGGTGATCGACGGGACGGGCGTGCTGATGAACAACCGGGCCGGCCGGGGCTTCACGCTCGATCCGGCGGCGCCGAACTGCCTCGCCGGCGGCAAGCGCACCATGTCGACCTTGCACGTCTACATGGTCTGCGACGACGACGGCCTGAAACTTGCTGGCGGAACATCCGGCGGCGACGGGCAACCGCAGTGGAATTTGCAGATACTGGACGCTGTGCTGAATGACGGGCGTGACATCCAGGAGGCGATCGACCGGCCGCGCTGGGAACTGACGCCGGGAACCGATCCGGTCAATCTCGGCCAGCCCTTCGAAATCCGCATGGATGGTCGCTTCGCATCGTCGCTGGCGGGTTTGGGCGAACTGGGCCATCGCATCAGCGACAAGCCGCTGGGCATGCTCGGCGCCGCCCAGGCGATTGCCGTGAGCGGGGACGGGGTGTTGATCGGGGCCGCCGATCCACGCGCCGACGGATGTGCTTTGGCACTCGACTGAGTGGGTGGACAAGAAGCGAGGATTTCATGGGGCACAAGAGGGCAGGTGGGGGTAGGACGATCCGGATTGCGCGCCGTATGTTCATGGCGGCAGCTCCAGCTCTTGTCGCGGCAGGCGCGAGTGGCGCGCTGGCGCAGGCAGCCAAGACGCCGACGGTCGTCAGGGTGGGCGTGCTCAACAGCCTGTCCGAGATCATCATCTTCGTGGCCATGGAGAAGGGTTACTTCAAGGAGGAGGGGCTCGACATCAAGCTGGAGCGCTTCTCCAACACGGCCGACATGGTGGCACCGTTGAGCAGCGGCCAGATCGACGTCGCCTCCGGCGCGCCCACGCTCGGCCTGTTCAACGGCGCTTTGCGCGGACTTCCGCTCAAGCTGGTCGCCGACAAGGGCCGGAATTCTAAGGGGCATGGCTTCAATGCCATCGTCGTGCGAAAGGACCTGATCGAGTCCGGAAAGGTGAAATCGGCGGCGGATTTGAAGGGCCTCAAGATCGCTACGGCGTCTCTTCATTCGCCAATGGAGCAGCAACTCGAGATTGCCCTGCAGAAGGTCGGTTTGACCAACAAGGACGTCGAGATCCAGAACCTCGGCTTCCCCGACATGATCACCGCCATGGACAACAAGGCCATCGACGGAGCGCTGATGATCGAGCCGTTCATCGCGATCGCGGCGAAGCGCGGCGTCGGCGTGCGTTTCATGGGCGTCGACGATATTGCGCCCGACTTCCAGATCGCCGGCGTCATCTACGGTCCCGACTTCGTCGCCAAGCATCCCGATGCCGCCAAGCGCTGGATGGTCGCCTATGTCCGAGGCATCCGCGACTATCTCGTCGCGGTCGGCAGCAAGGAAGGCAAGGACGAGCTGATCGCAGTGCTCAAGAAGTATGCGTCAGGCACCACTGACGCCAGCGTGCTTGAGAATGCGGCGTTTCCGGGCTTCGACCCGGACGGCTACCTGAACCTCAAGACCATAGAGGCCAGCATCGACTGGTATGCCGCCCGAGGCCTGCTCAGGGGCAAGCCCAAGCTCACCGATCTCACCGACTACCAGTACCTGAACTACGCTCTGGAACGGTTGGGCCGGCGCGAGCCGGCGCAGAAGGTCCAGTAGCAGGCGTGTCTATTGCCGGGAGCGAATCATGAATGGAACCAACGCGAAACCCGTTTTCCGGGCCGATACGCTGGATCGCCTCCATGAGGACATGGAGAAGGCGCGGCTCGTGCCGACGTGGAAGTACGTGTCGGAGTTCGTCTCGGCCAAGCCGAAGGTGACCTACCGGCCGTACCTGTGGCGATGGAGCGAGGTGCTGCAGTATCTGTACCGCGCCGGCGAGCTGATCACGCCGGAGCGCGGCGCCGAGCGGCGCTCGATGGAGCACACCAATCCCGACCTGCGCGCCCAGTACACGACATCGCACACCATTGCGACGGCGGTGCAGCTCGTGAAGGCGGGAGAGTCCGCGCCGTCGCATCGACACATGGCGGGCGCCATTCGCTTCGCCGCGAGCAGTCGCGGTGGCCGGGTGTTCACCCGGGTCGACGGCGAGGCCCTGACGATGGAGGAGAACGACCTGCTGCTGACGCCGTCGGGCATGTGGCACGAGCATGTCAACGACACCGAGCACGACATCGTCTGGCTAGACGCGCTGGACTATCCGCTGGTCAACCTGCTGCAGGCGAGCTGGTTCGAACCGTCCGATCCGGCCAACCCCGTCTCCGCCTACGCCGACGGCTACACCGCGGCGCGCCTGGGGCACGGCCGGCCCGTCGGCTGGGGCGACAATCCCACCGGAACGCCGCGCATGCGCTACGCCTGGAGCGACATGCATGCCGCGCTCGACCGGTTATCCGGGGAGGACGGCAGCCCCTACGACGGGGTGATCCTCGAATACGTCAATCCGCTCACCTCGGGGCCGACCCTGCCGACCATGTCGTGCCGCGCGCAGCTGCTGCGGCCAGGCGAGCACACGCGGGCCCACCGTTCGCTGTCGAGCACGATCTACTTCGTCATCGAAGGCGAGGGGACCAGCGTCATCAACGGCGTGCGCTTCGATTGGGCCAAGGGCGACGTCTTCGTCGTGCCGAACTGGCACTGGCACGAGCACGACAATCACGGAGCAAGGCCGGCCTTTTTGTTCTCTGTGACCGATCAGCCGGTCATGGAGAAGCTCGGCATGTTCCGCGAGGAAGCCTATCCGGACGGCGACGGCCGACAGGCCATCGTCGGCTCGTTCCAGCCGGTCTAGGCGCACGCAGACCCGGCCAATGCCTCCCAACACGAAAAAGGCGCTGTCGGTCGTCGAGCCGGCGGCCATTGCCGGCCCTGGCTGCAACACGGTCATCCGCATCGCCGGACTGAGCAAGCGGTTCCTCACCGACCGGGGCGAGTTCGAGGCGCTGCGCGGCATCGACCTGGCGATAGGGGAGGGCGAGTTCGTCTGCCTGCTCGGCGCCTCGGGATGCGGCAAGACGACGTTGCTGCGTATCCTCGCAGGACTCGATCGGCACACCGATGGGGTCGTCGAGATCAGGGCGGCGCAGCCGGGGCAGCCGCTCACGTCGGTCGTGTTCCAGGAACATTCGATCTTCCCGTGGATGACCGTGTGGGACAACGTCGCCTATGGCCTTCGCGCGCGCAGGCTTGACAAGGCGTTCGTGCGCGAGCGCGTCGACTTCTTCGTGCACAAGGTCGGCCTGACGAGCTTCGCGCGAGCCCTCCCACACCAGCTTTCGGGCGGCATGAAGCAGCGTGTGTCGATCGCACGAGCCTTCGCCAACGACCCCGAGATCCTCCTGATGGACGAGCCGTTCTCTGCGCTCGACGAGCAGAACCGCGCGATCCTGCAGGAGGAGCTGCTGCGCATCTGGAGCGACACGCGCAAGACCGTGGTCTTCATCACCCATTCGATCGACGAGGCGGTGTTCCTGGCCGATCGCGTGGTCGTCCTTGGAGGTCCGCCCGGTCACGTGGTCATGGATGCGAGAGTGCCTTTCGCACGGCCGCGCAACGCCTATGAATTGCGTGCCTTGCCGGAATTCGGGGCTCTGGTTGCGGACTTTGGCGCCCACATCAAGGCAGGTGTGAATGGCCGACGCTAATCGCAACAGGGCGACAAGCGACGCGGACGGCCTCGTCCGTCTCCCGGCCGACCCGGATATCGGCCAATCGGCCCGGCGGCGCGCGCGCCTGGAGAAGGCGCTCGGCATCCTGAGCCCGTTGCTGATCCTGGTGCTCTGGGAGATTGTCGTCCGTGCCGGGCTGCTGGATGCGCGCATCGTGCCCGCGCCCAGCATGATTCTCGAGACGTTCAAGTCGCTGATCGAGAGCGGCGAGCTGGCGCGCCATGTCGGCGTGTCGTTGATTCGGGTCTTCGTCGGGCTGCTGCTTGGAGCGATACCGGGCCTCGTCGTCGGCACGCTGATGGGGCTCTCGCCGATGACGCGCGCCATCGTCAGCCCGATCGTCGCCTCGTTGTATCCCATCCCCAAGATCGCGATCTTTCCGCTGGTCATGGCCATCTTCGGCATTGGCGAGCTCAGCAAGTACGTGCTGGTCGCCATCGCAGTCTTCTTCTTCATGGCCATCAATTCGTTTGCCGGCGTGGCCAACGTCGATCGGATCTACTGGGACGTCGGCCGCAGCTTCGGCGTTTCGCGGTCCCGCGCCATCCTGACCATCGCCCTGCCGGGCGCGCTGCCGATGATTCTCGCGGGTCTTCGCCTCAGCCTTGGCGTGTCACTGCTGGTGCTGGTCGGTGCGGAGTTCGTCGGCGCCAAGAGCGGCATCGGCTACCTGGTGTGGAATTCGTGGCAGGTGTTCGACGTCGAGTCGATGTACGCCGGCATCGTCGTCATCGGCCTGCTCGGTTGGGCCTTCTTCGCCGTGTTGGACGAGCTCGAGCGGCGCCTGGTGCCGTGGGCTCCCGGCAATCGGCGTTAGCGCGGAGATCGATATGTTCAAGCTGTTCACCTATTGGCGGTCGTCGACCGCCTATCGCGTCCGCATCGCGATGAACCTCAAGGGGCTTGCCTACGAGCCGGTGTACGTCAGCATCCCGAAGCTGGAGCACAAGGCGCAGCCGTACCTGGCCGTGAACCCGCAGGGCCTCGTCCCCGCGCTGGTCGAGGACGGCAAGGTGGTGGCGCAGTCGCTCGCCATCCTGGAGTACCTCGAAGAGCGGACGCCGCAGCCGGCGCTGCTGCCGGAGGGGCGACATGAACGAGCCTACGTGCGGGCGCTGACCCAGATCGTCGGCTGCGAGATCCATCCGCTCAACAATGTGCGTGTGCTCAAATACCTGGAACAGCGGCTGCAGGTGTCGGCTGACGCCAAGCTGGCGTGGTATCGCGACTGGATGGCCGAAGGCCTGGCATCGTTCGAGGCGACCCTGCAGGCGTATGCGATGGCGGGCGCCTTCAGCTTCGGCGACCAGGTGACATTGGCCGACGTCTGCCTGGTGCCGCAGATCTACAATGCGCGGCGCTTCTCCTGCCCGCTCGACGCCTATCCACGGACGATGGCGATCGCCAACCGCTGCGAACGGCTCGAGCCGTTCATCCGAGCCTTCCCGGACACCCAGGAAGACGCCGTTGTTTCTTGAGTGAGGAGACGGACAGAGTGAAAAGACAGAGAATCTACAGCGAGCAAGTCGCCGAGCCGAAGCCGCGCCTGTGGTCGAACTGCCTGCGGGTGGGCGATGTGGCCTATGTTTCCGGGATGACGGCGCGGGCCAAGGACGGCGAAACCGTCCTCGGCGAAGAGTACGAGCAGTCGAAGGTGATCTTCGGCAAGATCAGGGATCTCGTCGAGGCCGCGGGCGGTAAGATGGACGATGTCGTGAAGATGACCATTTTCGTCACCAACATCGCGAAGAACACCGAAGTGTGGCGCGCCCGCAGCGAATTCTTCAACGGCGACTTTCCGGCCTGCAGCCTGGTCGAGGTGAGCAACCTCGCCAAGCCGGAGATCCTCGTGGAGATCGAGGCGATCGCCCACCTCGGCAGCAGCTCGGCGGCGTAGCCCAAGCGGGCGGAGGGGGCCTCGACCCATCGCCACGCCGACGTCGGGCGGCGCTACCGGTACTCCGGAGGTAGCGCCCAACCCGGGCGCATGCCTATGATTGCGCAAATCGAGGAAACGCTGTGCTGAAATTGACCTTCTGTCTGCGGCGATTGCCGTCGTTGAGCCTGGAGGCGTTCCAGGACTACTGGCTGAACAAGCACGGGCCGCTGGTCAGGACGCTGCAGCCCGTGCTCGGCATGACGCGCTATGTGCAGCTTCACCGGCTGTCGGGCGACCTGGCCGACGGCATGCGGCG
Organism: Pseudomonadota bacterium; assembly: GCA_023436825.1. Next base: position 13,047 of record JAEZHS010000478.1, read on the forward strand.
CGTGCGCGGCGCACCCGAACCCTATGACGGCGTGGCCGAACTGTGGTGGCAGAGCGAGGAGGCGTGGCGCGCCGCCGGCCGCAATCGCGAGGCGCGCGAGGCCAATCGCCTGCTGCTGGAGGACGAGAAGAAGTTCATCGATCTCGCCAACTCGCCCTTGTGGCTCAATCGCGAGGAGGCGATCTACGGCGAGATGGGGAGACGGTCATGAAGCGTCGGCTGGTCCTCGGCCTCTGCGCCGCGCTGCCGTTCGCAGGAGACGCGGGCGCGCAGACCTGGCCCACCAAGCCCATCCGCCTGGTCGTCGGCTACTCGGCCGGCGGCGGCAACGACCTCATCGCACGCATCGTCGGAGCGAAGCTGCAGGAGAAGCTCGGCCAGCCGATCGTCGTCGACAACAAGCCCGGCGCGCAGTCGATCGTGGCGGCCGAACTGGTCGCCAAGGCCCAGCCCGACGGCTACACGCTGCTGGTTGCGCCGAGCGGGCCGATGACCATCAATCCCGCCGTCTACGCCAAATTGCCCTATGCGCCGGACAAGGATTTCGCGCCGATTTCGCTGCTCGCCGAGTTCCCGCTGCTGCTTGTGGTCGGCGCCGACCAGCCGCTCAAGTCGGTGCGCGAGCTGATCGACTATGGCCGCGCCCATCCCGACAAGGCCAACTACGCCTCGAGCGCCACGCCCTTCCAGCTCGCCTCGGAGCTGTTCAACCAGCGGACCGGCTCGAAGTTCCAGCACATCCCCTATCGCGGCAGCGGTGACGCGGCGCAGGCCGTCGCCTCTGGTCAGGTGCTGATGACCATCGCCGATACGGGCCCGATCGCCGGGCTGCTCAGCGCCGGCAAGCTGCGCGCCCTCGCCATCACCACGGACAAGCGCGACGCGGCCTTTCCCGACGTGCCGACTTTGGCCGAGGCGGGTGTGCCGGGCGTGGAGGTCTCGCTATGGACGGGCCTGGTCGCGCCTGCCGGCACGCCGCCTGACATCGTGACCCGGCTGAACAAAGCCGTCGCCGAGTCCCTGGCGGCGGCCGACGTGCGCACCGCCTTGGAGAAGATCGCAGTCACGCCGCGCGGCACCACGCCCGAGCAGTATCGTGTCCTGATTGCGCGCGACGCCGCACGCTGGAAGGCCGTGGCGACGGCGGCCAACATCAAGCTGGAGTGAACGGCTCGATGCTCGACAAGCTGGCGTTCCTCCGGCGCGTCTACGACCGCTTCAACGCCCGCGACATCGACGGAATCCTGGCCTGCGTCCATGCCGATGTCGTGTGGGCCAACGGCCAGGACGGCGGCTACGTGCACGGACATGATGGCCTGCGGCGCTACTGGACCCGGCAATGGGGGATGATCGATCCCCATGTCGAGCCCGTGGACTTTTCGCTCACTTCCGAGGGTGAGATCGTCGTCGCAATCCGTCAGACTGTGCGCGATCCTTCCGGGAAGACTCTGGCCGAGGGGAAGACGACCCACGTCTTTCGCCTGGAAGACGGCTTGATCAAGCGCTTCGACATCCGTGCGAGCAGCTGAGTGAGGACGCGATGGACAGCATCAACGAAGCCCGCCGCTCGGCGGCCCACTATTTCCTCGAAGGCCTGACCGAGATCGGCTGCGACTACCTGTTCTGCAACTTCGGCACCGACCACGCGCCGATCATCGAAGCCATGGCGAGCTTCCAGCGCGACGGCCGCAAGGCGCCGCAGACCGTCATCTGTCCGCACGAGATCACGGCGGCGCACATGGCGGCCGGCTACGCGCTCGCCACCGGTCGCGGGCAGGGCGTGATGGTGCATGTCGATGCCGGGACCGCCAACTCGGCGATGGCGCTGCACAATATCTGCCGCGCCCGTATTCCCATGCTGCTGATGGCCGGCCGCGCGCCCTACACCACGCGCGGCGAGCTTTTAGGCTCGCGCGACACCTACGTGCATTTCGTGCAGGAGCCGTTCGACCAGACCAGCCTGGTGCGGCCCTACATCAAGTGGGAATACAACCTGCCCTCTGGCGTGGTCGCCAAGGAGGCACTGCGGCGCGCTCACACGGTGATGATGAGCGACCCCAAGGGACCGGTCTACATGACCTTCCCGCGCGAGACGCTGACCGAGCTGTGGTCGGAAGGGCAGATCCGTTCCTATCCCGAGGAGCGTTTCGGTCCGGCCAGTGCGGGCTCCGTCGATGCCAAGGCGGTCGACGCCATCGCGGCCAGGCTGCTGACGGCGGAGCGGCCTCTGCTCATCACCGCCTACTCGGGCCGCAACCCTGCCGCCGTTGGCCTGCTCGACGAATTGGCGCAGTTCGCCGGCATCCGCGTGATCGAGTTCAGCCCGATCCACGTCAACCTGCCGCACGATTCGCCCTGCCATGGCGGCTTCGTGCCGGCCAAGGCGCTGGCCGATGCCGATGTCGGCTTGCTGGTCGATGTCGACGTGCCTTGGATCCCCAAGGACATGCCGGACAATCCCTCGACCTGGTGGGCGCATGTCGACGTCGATGCCGAGAAACGCGGCTTCCCGATGTGGACCTTCCCGGCCAACCTGCGCCTGCAGGGCGACAGCTGCCGTTTCTATGCCGATCTTCTGGCCGCGCTGAAGGCCAGGGCCGACCAGGATTTCAGATCACGCGCCGTCGTGCGCGTGAAGGAGATGGCGGCGGAAGGCATGGCCCGTCGCGAACAGGCGGCTAAGCTCGCCACCGATCCCGGCGTGGCGGGCGAGATCAACGCACACTTCCTGTGCGCGGCGCTGCAGAAGGCGCTCGATCCTTCGGACGTCATCATCAACGAGGCGATCCGCAACATCCCCGTCGTGCTGGCGCAGATGCCGCGGACCAGCCCCGGCAGCCTGGTAGGACTGGCCGGTGCCGGCCTGGGCTTTGCCGCCAACATGGCGCTCGGCATGAAACTCGCCATGCCCGATCGCATCGTCATGCCGATCATGGGCGACGGCACCTTCTTCTTCTCAAATCCGCAGTCGGTGCTGGCGGTGTCGCAGCAGTACGGCCTGCCGATCTTCGCCGTCGTGCTCGACAATTCCGGCTGGGGTGCGGTCAAGGAAGCGACCTTGCGTGTCTACCCGGCGGGCGAGGCCAAGGGCATCGGCCAGTTCGGTTCGACCTACGGTCCGCCCATGGACTTCGGCAAGATCGCGGAAGCCTGTGGCGCTCATGGCGAGCTGGTGTCCGATCCCGCGATGGTCGACGGCCTGAAGACCATGATCCGCGACGCAAAGCGTGAGGCAGGGATCAAGGGCAAGCACTTCCACGATCTGCGGGGAACGGCGATCACCCGCGTCTACCT
>JAEZHS010000486.1 GCA_023436825.1 Pseudomonadota bacterium
CTCATGAGGCGCGCGAGGACGCGCCGGGTCCGGAAGAGCCTGAGCAAGACCTAAAGCCAGTACGCCAGCACGCCGACCAGGCCCGAGGCCACGATCGGATAGGCGGGATTGATCTTGGTCTTCAGCAGCAGGACGAACACGACGACGGCGATCGATCCCCAGAGAACGTCGGTGACGGCGCCGCGGCCCATGATGATGGCGCCTGCCAGCACGAGGCCGACCGAGACCGAGCCGAGCCCGGTCTGGATCGCCGGCCGCCAGCGCCAGGTCGCGAGATGGACCCAGAGCCGGCCGATCGCCCAGGTGAGGATGCCGGTCGGCAGGAAGAACGCGATCAGGGCGACAGCCGCTCCGGGAAGGCCCGCGACCACGGCGCCGATCGACACCACCATCATCATGTTGGGCCCGGGCGCGAGCTGACCCAGGCTGTAGAAATGCAGCATCTCCGGGAAGGTGACCCAGTGATAGGTATCGACCGTGAGCGTCTTGAGCTCCGGGAAGGCCGCCATGCCGCCGCCGACGGTGAGCAGCGAGAGGTAGGCGAAGACGCCAGCGATGTCGCCGAGCTGCTTCATTCGTGGTGCGTCTCGCCGATCGGCGCATTGTGCGGCTTGTGGACCTTCCCCTCACGCGGACGGTGCCACCAGATGGCGACGATGCCCGCGCCGATCAGGGCGTAAGGCACCGACACGTGGAAGAAGGCGACGGCGGCGGCCGTCGCCAGGACGATGACGTAATCGGCGACTTCCTTCAGCACGCGCGAGCCGAGCTGCACCATCACCACGACGATCAGCCCCAGCGCACCGGCCGCGATGCCGTGCAGGAAGGCCTTCAACCAGGGAGCGTCGCCGCCGATGCCGTAGGCATAGGCGGCTGCCGTCATCAGCGTGGCGCCGGGCAGGCACATGCCGAGCGTGGCGAGCACCGCGCCCCAGGCGCCGCGCAGCCGATCGCCGACCAGGATCGACATGTTGGTGGCGTTCAGGCCCGGCAGGGTCTGGCTGATCGACAGCAGCTCGACGAAGGTGACGTCGTCCAGCCAGTTGTTGCGCACCACCAGGCCGGTGCGCAGGTAGCCGACGACACCGCCGCCCAGGCTGGTGGCGCCCATGACCAGGAAGACCCAGAAGATCCTGCCCAATGAAGGCCGGGCCCCGGGAAGCGGCTCGGCCGGTGACGACGTTTCGGTCATTCGTGCGCCTGCGGTGGGTTGCCCTTCAATCGATAGACCGCGCCGGTCTTGGTGGTAGTGAGCGACAGCCACTCGGCGGCGACCTGCTGTAACTCGATGAAGAAGCGCTCGCAGGCCTGCAGCGCCTTTGGGCTGATGCCGTCGGGCCCGTCGAAGCGGAGCTGATAGGCGAACTCGCCGACGAAGGGATGATGGTCGCCGCGCGAGCGCCACAGGGCGAGGTTGGCGGTGGCACGCGTGTGATGGCCGAAATCGAGCTCGCAGATGTCCTGCATCAGCTCCTCGACGATGCATTGGTTGACCAGCGCCACATCGGCCGGCCCGTCGCACGAGATGATCTCGAGCGGCGGAAAGAGATGCTGCAGCTCGGGCAGGGACATGTGGTCGAGCGACGACATGGCGAGGCGATCGGCCTCGGGCGCCTGACTCAGGCCGAATTCGACATTGTGCGCTAGCAGCCGGCGCACCCCGCCGATGCGCTCCTTGAGCGGCAGCAGCTCGAGCTTGAACTTGATCTTGTAATTGCCGGAGATGCGCGGCCGCACGTCCATCGCCTGGGCGGTCATCATGTCCGGGCACCGGTACTTGAAGACGATCTCGGGATCGTCGACCGGAAAGCCATCGACGTAGCTGATGCGCCGCCGCAGGATGAAGGCGTGATTGTAGAGATGGAAGGCGCCGGTATCGAGGAACAGCACCTCGCGCACCTCTGGCCGCTTGTCGAGCTTCGGCGTGTGATGGTAGGCGACGCCGGTCGCGTCGGCGGCGCGGTGGACGAGGCGGGCGAACTCCTTGAAGACGTGGGCCGACGTGAAGCGTTCGGGCCTCAGGATCAGCTTGCACTGCAGGAAACGCAGGTCGTCGAAGCGGCGACCGTCGAGGTAGGTGCCGTCATAACGCTCGGCAAGCCACACCGGCAGCATCAGTCCATGCTTGTCGCCTTCCATTCGCTCTCCCCGGGCACAAGGTATCGCGCGCGCAGCGCGCTGTCATCCAGACGGTGCCGCATCGACCTTGCCGAACGATGCCACCTTGCCTTCGCCGTAGCAGACGTAATAGCGATCCGAGACCGACCACGGCACGCGGCTCCAGAAGTCCTTGAGCAGCGAGTAGTAGGCGCACTCCTGACCCGGTGCATGCGAAACCGTGTCGGGCTGGCCCATGATCGAGCGTACCTGATCTCGGTCCATGCCGGCCTGGATGCGGTCGATGTTCCGGGCCGGCACGGTGGCGCAACCGGCCAGCGTCATGACGATCGACAGGACAAGAGCGGGGCGCTTCATCGGTCGACTCCTGGCATATTGTGCCTGTTCGACAGAGATAAGTCAGGCTTGGTCTCGCCGCCAACAATTGTCGGGCAACTGCCCGGCTGGCGAAAGGGGCGGCGATGCGGTACGTCCGAGCCATGCCCGACAGTTCCCGTATCCAGCTTCCCGGCCTCGGCGCCTCGCTGAGCGGCCCGATCGCCGGTCTTTCCGAAACCCCCATCTCCGAAGTGGCCATGACGGTGTTCGGCGAGCCCGACGTCGTGCCGCTGTGGTTCGGCGAAGGCGATCTCGTCACGCCGGACTTCGTGCGCGGCGCCGCGGCGAAGGGCATGCAGGCGGGAGAGACGTTCTACACGTGGCAACGCGGCATCCCCGAATTGCGAGCGGCGCTGTCGGCCTATACCGAGCGGCTCTACAACATCGAATGCCCGGTCGACCGCATCTCGGTAACGACCGGAGGCATGCAGGCGATCCTGCTCAGCTGCCAGCTTCTGCTCGATCCAGGTGACAACATCGTGATTGTCTCGCCGATCTGGCCGAACATCACCTCGGCCGCGAAGCTGGTCCGCGGCGAACCCAGGTACGTGGCGCTCGACCGCAGGCCGGACGGCAGCTGGATGCTCGACCTCCAGAAGGTGTTCGACTCCGCCGATGCGCGGACGCGCGCCATCTTCGTCAATTCGCCGGGCAATCCGACGGGATGGACGATGACCACGGAGGAGCAGAAGGCGCTGCTCGACTTCGCCAGGAAGCGCGGCGTCTGGATCATGGCCGACGAGGTCTATGCGCGGCTGATCTATACGCGGCCGGTCGCGCCGTCCTTTCTCGAGCTGGCCGGGCCCGACGATCCGCTGCTCGTGCTCAACTCCTTCTCCAAGCCGTGGGCGATGACCGGCTGGCGCATCGGCTGGCTGACCCATCCGGCGGCGCTGGGCGATCAATTCGCCAAGCTGGTGCAGATCAACACCTCGGGCGTGCCGCATTTCCTGCAGAGGGGCGCGATCGCCGCGCTGGAGAAGGGCGACGCCTTCCTGGCCGAGATGGTCGAGCGCTGCCGCGCCGGCGGCGAGCAGGTGTTCCAGCGCCTGTCGGCCCAGCCGCGGGTGAAGATCGCGCGGCCGGAGGCGGCGTTCTACAATTTCTTCTCGGTCGACGGCGTCACCGACACCCTGGCCTTCTGCAAGAAGCTGGCGAAGGAATACAAGGTCGGCCTGGCGCCCGGCGAGGCGTTCGGTCCGGGCGGGCAGGGCAACGTGCGACTGTGCTTTGCGTCCGGTGCAGAGCGACTGAGCAAGGGGCTCGACCGCATCGAAGCGGCGCTCAAGGCGCTATGATGCGATCATGGCTGACGTTCCCTCCATCGACGTCCGGCACCTGCGCAAGGTGTACGGCGAGATCGTCGCGGTCGACGATCTGACCTTCGCCGTGCCGCGTGGCGCGGTGCTCGGGCTGCTGGGCGGCAATGGCGCCGGCAAGACCACGACCATCGCCATGCTGCTGGGCCTGCTCGAGCCGACGGCGGGCGATATCCATGTGCTGGGCATCGACATGAAGAAGCGGCGCTACGCTGCCCTGCCGCGCATGAACTTCTCGTCGCCCTATGTCGACCTGCCGCATCGCCTGACGGTGCGCCAGAACCTGCTGTTCTACGGGCGCCTCTACGGCGTGCGGAACGTCGCCAAGCGCATTGACGAGATCGCCGAGCACATGCAGGTCGCGCCCTTCCTCGACCGCCAGGCCGGCAAGCTGTCGGCCGGCCAGAAGACGCGCGTGGCGCTGGCCAAGGCGCTGATCAACAAGCCGGACGTGCTGCTGCTCGACGAGCCCACCGCCTCGCTCGATCCCGACACGGCGGACTGGGTGCGGACCTACCTCAAGGACTACCAGCACGAGACCCATGCCACGATCCTGCTCGCCTCGCACAACATGGGCGAGGTCGAGCGGCTGTGCGACGACGTCGTCCTGCTGCAGGCCGGCCGCGTCTTCGACCGCGGCAGCCCGCGCGAGCTGATCGAGCGCTGCGGCCGCGAGGACATGGAGGAGGCGTGCCACGACATGGCGCGGGGCCGCGGCCGCGGGCTCGATGCACTGAACCGGAAGGAGGCGGCGTCGTGAGCGGCTCGATCCAGCGCATCTGGGCGCTGGTGATGCGCCACATCTACATCTGGCGCAGCTCGGTGATGCGGCTGAT
>JAEZHS010000499.1 GCA_023436825.1 Pseudomonadota bacterium
GGGAACCGCGAGCGGTTCCCATCGGGTGGAAACGCGCGCACGGGCGATGTTGATCTCACAGGGCACATTCCGTCCGGCGTCCGCCGGACGGAATGTGCTTGAGCGGGCGGCCTTGACGGACACCAGAGGGTCGCGCCCTTAATCGCCCGAAGACCTCAATTAAGGAATGCTCATGACGGAGCCTGGCCTGCCGCTGGCAGGATTGCGCGTATTGGACATCAGTTCGTTCATCGCCGCCCCCGCTGCGGCGGTGGTCTTGGGCGACTGGGGCGCCGACGTGATCAAGGTAGAGGGGCCCGACGGCGATCCCAACCGTCGAATCATGCATGACTCGTCCAACTACCCCAAGGGCGCGGTCAACTATCCCTGGCACATGGATTCGCGCAACAAGCGCTCGATCGTGCTCGATCTCAAGAAGGCCGACGCCCGCGCCGCCCTCGACCGCCTGATCGCGGTATCGGACGTGCTGATCTGCAACTTCCCGCCACCGGTGCGCGACAAGCTGAAGCTCGGCTACGACGACGTGAAGCGGGTCAACCCCAGACTGGTCTACGCCTCGCTGACGGGCTACGGCGAGACCGGCCCCGACCGCGACCGCCCGGGCTTCGACGTCACCGCCTACTTCGCGCGCTCGGGCCTCCTGGACGCCCAGCGCTACGAAGGCGGCCCGCCCGGCGTGCCGGTGCCGGCGCAGGGCGATCGCGCCACGGCGATGACGCTCGTCTCGGCGATCCTGATGGGCCTGATGCAGCGCATGAAGACCGGCGAGGGCTCGTGGGTCGGCACGTCGCTGCTCGGCAACGGCCTGTGGTCGTGCGGCGTCGTCGCCCAGGCGGCCCTGGTCGGCGCCTACCTGCCCCACCGTCCGCCGCCCGACAAGCCGCGCTCGGCGCTGGGCAACATCTACCGCACCTCCGACGATCGCTGGCTGCAGCTCACCATCGTGCGCGAGGACAAGATGTGGCCAGGCGTGTGCGAGACCATCGGCAGGCCCGAGCTCGTGAACGACCCACGCTTCGCCGCGGTGGAAGAACGCCGCAAGCGCTCAGGCGAGCTCGCGACCATCCTGCGCGAGGCCTTCGCCAGCCGCGACTACGAGTACTGGCGCAAGACCATGTCGGAGCACGGCATCACCTTCGGCGTCATCAGCCGGCCGCAGGACGTGCCCGACGATCAGCAGGCGGTGGCCTGCGGCGCCGTCGTCGACACCGCCATCGCCGAGATGCCCAGGACGCTCAGCAACCCCATTCGCCTCAGCTTCGCCGAGCAGCAGGTAGCCCATGCAGCGCCGGCGCTCGGCCAGCACAGCGACGAGATCCTGGCGGAAGCCGGCCTCTCGCCCGACGAGATCGCGGCCCTGCACAAGAGCGGCGCCGTGCCATGAGCGACTCCCCGCTCCCCGGGCCATTGAGCGGGCTTATCGTTCTCGACGTCAGCTCATTCATCGCGGCACCGGCCGCGGCCGTCGCGCTGGCCGACTTCGGCGCCGACGTCATCAAGATCGAGCCGCCGGGCGATGGCGATCCGCATCGCAACAGCTACCGCAACGCCAGCTATCCTCAGAGCGACAGGAACTTCCCCTGGCAGCTCGACGGACGCCTGAAGCGCTCCCTGTCGCTTGATCTCAAGAACGACAGCGCCCGCCCCGTGCTCGAGCGGCTGATCCAGCGCGCCGACATCATGATCGTGAACTTCCCGCCGCCGGCGCGTGAGCGGCTGAAGCTGCGCTGGGAAGACATCGAGCCGATCAACCCGCGTCTGGTCTACTGCTCGCTCACCGGCTACGGCGAGACCGGGCCCGACCGCGACCGGCCGGGCTTCGACGTCACGGCCTATTTCGGCCGCTCGGGCATCCTCGACTCGGCGCGCTACGAAGACGGCCCGCCCGGCCTGTCGCTGCCGGCGCAGGGTGATCGCGCCACGGCCATGACCCTGGTCGCGGCCATCCTGCTCGGCCTGCGCCAGCGCGACCGCACCGGCAAGGGCTGCTGGGTCGGCACCTCGCTCTACGCCAATGGCGTGTGGTCCAACGGCACCTCGGCCGCCGGCGCCCTGGTCGGCGCCCACCTGCCGCCGCGCCAGGCACCCGACAAGCCGCGCAATGCATTGACGAACCTCTACCGCACCAAGGACGATCGCTGGCTGCAGCTCCTGCTGGTGCGCGACGACCGGCTGTGGCCGGTCCTGTGCAAGGCGATCGAGCGCCCCGACCTCCTGGCGGACCCGCGTTTCACGGAACGTGCCGACCGCCGCACGCGATCCCTCGAGCTGGTGAAGGAGCTGATCCCGGTGTTCGCCGCCAGGACCTACGCCGAGTGGGAAGCGATCTTCGCCGGTACCGGCATCCCCTTCGGCGTGATCGGCCGGCTGGCCGACGTGGTCGAGGACGAGCAGGCAGATCACGCCGGCATCTTCGCCGACACCACCAACCCCGAGGTGCCGCGCACGGTGAACAACCCGATCCGCCTGGGTTTCGCTCAGCCGCGCAAAGCGGGGCCGCCGCCCACCGTCGGCCAGCACAGCGAAGAGATCCTGCGCGAGGCGGGATTCGCCGCGAACGAGATCGATGCGCTCAGGAAGTCCGGAGCGTTGGGCTGAGACATGGCGCACCTCGGCCTCGTCGCTCTCGTCGTGAAGGAGTACGACCCGGCCATCGATTTCTTCGTGCGCATCCTCGGCTTCGAGCTTGTCGAGGACTCCCCCTCGCTCACCAACGACGGACGGCCAAAGCGATGGGTGGTCGTGCGCCCGCCAGGTGCGGCGACCGGGATCCTGATCGCCAGGGCCGATGGCGAGGAGCAGGAGCGCATCATCGGCAACCAGTTCGCCGGCCGCGTCGGCTTTTTCCTGCAGGCCGATGACTTCAACGCCACCTACGGACGCATGGTCGCGGCGGGAGTCACCTTCGTGAAGCCGCCGCGCACCGAGCCTTACGGCCAGGTCGCGGTCTTCCTCGATATCGCGGGTAACAAGTGGGACCTTCTCGGGATATGATGGCCGCATGGCCATCCAGCGCACCTATGCCGAGTTCTGGCCGTTCTATCTGCGGGAGCACAGCAAGCCGCAGACGCGGGCGCTGCACTATGTCGGGTCGATCGCCTCGGTCGTGGTGCTGATCTGGGCCGTCACGACCCAGAGCTGGTGGTGGCTGCTGGCGGTGCCGGTGGCGGGTTACGCCTTCGCCTGGTTCGCCCACTTCTTCGTCGAGAAGAACAAGCCGGCGACCTTCAAGGCGCCCTGGTGGTCGCTGATCAGCGACTACCGTATGTGTGGCCTGTGGCTGACCGGCCAGCTCGGTAACGAATTGATGAAGTACCAGATCCGCGGCTGACCACGGCCCTCCCCCCCGGGCTACCGCATATGACCGATTTTCCCGTCATC
>JAEZHS010000519.1 GCA_023436825.1 Pseudomonadota bacterium
CAGACCACGGTCCGCCAGCTCGTGACCCCAGCGCCGATGCTGGGCCGCGTCAATGCCACGGTGCAGACCGCGATCTACGGCGTGCGGCCGCTGGGGGCGCTGGCCGGCGGCATTGTCGCCGCCCAGGGCGGATTGCAGGCAGCGCTGCTGCTGATCGCGGCGTCGTTCGTGCTGTCGACCTTGGTGATCCTGCTGTCACCGCTGGCGCGGTTACGGGCCCTGCCGCAGCCTGTGGCGACCGACGGCAGCGCCGATGCTTCAGAGAGCAAGCCGGTCAATGCATCATCGAGGATGAGTCGATCAGCGCAAGGGGCTCCCCGGTCGACAGCCAGGGGGAGCGGCGAATTCACATATCCAACGATGAATAGAGCGAGCGGCGCCGACGGGGGCGCCGATACTTGGACGCTTACGTTACGCACAACAAAACATTAGAGGGCGAAACTCTGGGTGCCGGCGGCCCGGCTACGAAGTTTTTCGCGTAAGCCGGGACGCCGGCTGGCGAAACATTGGACACCGTAGCGTCCAATGTTTTCGCCGACGCCTCGGCCGAAACGTTAGAGGCAAAAACCTTGGGTGCCGGCCGGCCGCCTATAGAGTTTTTCCCAGAACGTCTCGATCCAATAGGCAGAGAAGCATTGGACACCGGCGTGTCCAATGTTTCCGCGCGCGCCCCTCCTTCCCCAAAGCTTCGGAAGGTTCAACGCACGTTTTCATCCGGTCCTCCGTGACAGGTGTTGCAGCGGATCCGATCGATGGCCGCAGGGGCCGGCGCGTGGCGTCATCGGTTCCCTCCGTGACAGGTGGTGGGGCGAGCACACGCTCGACGCCTCGGCGATCCTTCGGCGGGACGGCTTGTCGGCGACCTCCGTACCCGGTTGTCGAGCCTGTCGGCGGGTCCGGGCGCGAGGAAAGCCGGTGTCGTCTTCGCAGGGTGCACCATTCCGCCGGACGGCTTGTCGATCTCCCATCCGTATCCGGTTGCCGGTCCGTTGGCCCGGTCCGGACGCGATGGGGTCGGTGTCGTCTGCTTATGCCTTGGCAGCGGGTGGTCGCCGTTGGCGGCCATGATGCCGAACCTCCGAGTGAGCGTCGGCGGACACAGGCCACGATTTCCGGCGACGGAGTCAATGCGACTCCGGTGCGTGGCCGAGAGTGAAACGGCGTAACGGGAGAACGACATCCCCGCCGGCATCGCCTGGTCGAGCTGGTGCTGCGCACGCTGCGGCCAGCTCCGAAGCTCGGCGAGTGGTTAGCTTGCCCTCCCAATGCCGCCACCGCAGCATTGCAGGACGCCGTCCGGAGCGGCTATCTTGATTCAACAAGCCGGCCGTCGGTGGATGTCGTCTAAGGTTGTTTCCTCATTTTTGATTTTTGTAGCGGTGGGAGTCGCTGCGTTTGCCTCTGTTGCAGTCCAAGGATTCGTCTTCGGTATAAACAACCATCTCTTTTATCTGCCCATTGCATTGAATTGGGCAAGCGATCCGATATTTGCCGGCGATCACTTTATCCAATCTCTAAAGCATTTCACGTCACTGTTCTGGATAGGCGTACGGCAGGTTGTAACGGACGACAATGCCGAGTCGATGTTTTATGCCCTGCATTTAGGGATTCGCGCTGCATCGCTCCTCGCTTTGATATTCGGCGCTCGCGAGCTCGGCATACGCGGCTGGGCGCCGACGATTCTTCTGAGTTTCTGGTTTGGCCTCGTTCCCGGATTGCGATGGGAAACGCCCATCGGAGCGGGAGAAATCTTTACAGTATCTCTCGGCCACAGCGCGCTTACGATTCCTTTGACCCTTGCTAGCCTGATACTGGCAGCGCGGCACAGCTATTTCTGGGCGTTTGCAAGTCTAGGCCTTATCGCGAATGTAAACGCCTTCATAGCGGCATGGGTAGGATGGGCACTACTGGGCGTTCTGGCCGGCGAGCGCGATCGGCCAAAGGATGGCATTACGTCCGCGCTCGCCGGCTTGCTGGTCGCCGCACTCGTCGCTCTACCGATTGCGTACTGGATCTATGCAGTAATCGGCGGTGACTTGATGACCGGCCAAGAGCGCGCGCAGTTCTTGCACGAATACTTTCCTGTTCATTCCTTTATCGACGGCACTCCAGCTGAACGGCTTCTTCTATTTGGGGGCGTTGCGGCTTCCAGTCTTGTTGGTTTTCGGCAATTGGCCGCGAGGCCATGGTTTAGCGCGACCTTAGCTCTTTGCATTCTTGTTGTCGGAGGGGCGCTATTGCCCAAGGTCCTACTCTCAAGGTTTCTTCTCGACCTTCATCTGATTCGTGCAGCTTCTCTTGTTCAATTACTCGGCATCCTGGGGCTGACGGTTGCATCGTCTGCAGCGCTAGCGGCTCCGGATCCTTTGCGGTGCATCGGTGGCGCGCTCGCTTTGTGCTTTCTGGCGCTCCCGACGTTGCAGGGCATGTTGCTTGCTGCTGCCGTGCTGTTGGCGGCCAATCACGACGAATGGAAAATGTCTGATGCCGTTTCGGCCCTGCTGGTCGCGATTGCAATCTTTACAAGCAGCATATGGGACAACACGTTTTCAGTGGCTATACAAAGCCTCCTGGCCGTCACTTTCCTGAGTCTTCGAAAGTATCTGACTCGAATGGACGCGAAGCCACGAGCCGCTCTCGCCGCGGTCGCTGTAGTGCTAGTGTGCGTTGCGGTCTGGACCTACAAAGTTCACAAATCGCTGCTATCCCCGCCCGATTGGGAAGATGCCCGCGAGGCAGCCAACTGGACACGGAGATACATGCCTGCCGACGCGTTGATTCTGGTACCGCAGACAGCGCACACAGAAGCGCTTAATTTATTCGGAAGCCTTTCTCGGCGACGTATCTGGGTGGACTGGAAACGCGGCGGAGCAGCAATGTGGGCGCCATCGTACTACAACGAGTGGTCCAACCGTATGAGGGAAACCAGCCGCCTTCCGGATCTGCCTTCAAAAATGGCGTATGCGTGTGCCAAGGGCATTGACTACGTGCTGATCGGCCCAGAGACAGAATCCGAAAACTCGAAACTCTCATCACTTCCCGTTTATTCGAATGATCGCTTTCGGTTATTCCGGAGCAGTGACTGGTGTCCGCGCTAGGTCAACGTTGGTGCAATGGCGCACCGTGGTCCCCGCGCGGTGCGGCACCAGCAGCGCGGGCAGCGTTCAATCGACTGCTGCACGTCGCGTCACGGCGCTTTGATGCCAAATGACATACACGACGACGTCCACGCTCCAGGCCCAGGCGCTTAGCAAGACGGCCTATCTTCTCGGCAGTCTGGGCTTCGTTCTGCCTGCCGCTTTGGTGACGGCTTACACGCTCAACCTCTTCTACAGAACCGGCGCCACTTTTTGGGACAGCGGGCTTTTCGCGTACTTCGCATGTTTCACCGATGCGTGGCCGATGTTGTGGCCCGATTTCCTGCATCGCCAACCGGATGAACCGCGGGCAACGTTCTTCAACGTCCATTTCATGCCGATATTCTACTTGACGTCGGCGCTGCACAAATTTCTGCCTATCCCGCCAGCTACGTACTTCTCCATTTTACAGGGCCTATGGCCGGGGTTCCTGGGTCTGGCGGTGTTCATCCTTTGCTGGCGACCCGGAGCGGCAGCGCGCTCGTTTGCAGCAGCGCTTTCCACCGCATTGTGCGGGCCTGTCCTTTCTGCGGTGGGTTTCCCCCACATCGAACTGGCAATCCCGGCACTTCTCGCATTGCACTTTGGGTTGCGATCGGTGGGGCACCGGATCGCCGCATACGTTGCCCTCGCTCTCTGCTTCTTGATCCGGGAGGACGCGGGTTTCCAGGTTGCAGGACCGGTCATGTTGCTCGCACTTGCCCAAGCGATCACCGGGCAGTCGCGGTTCGTCGTTCGGGAAAACCTCGTCGTCGCCTTCACCGGTCTTGCTTACTCGGTCGGCGTGCTCGCCCTTCAATTCAGCCTTTTCCCCACTGACGAGAGCCAGCTTGAGCGGATCTATCTCGGCCGACCCGCGTTCGCGCACCTGAGCTGGGAGCTTGTCGCGCTCCGGGTGTCCGAGCTGTTGATCGGTCGGGCCTATGCGATCGGGCCGCCGGTCGTCGTGCTCGGCGCGGGACTTTGGAAGCGCGACCTCCGGCTCGTTGCTGGCGCCCTGGCGCCGATCCCCTGGATCCTGTTGTCGTTGATCGCAGTCCGTGGCCAGGGCCTGGAGAGCTACTATTCGTTCCCGCTCATCGTTACCGTTGCCTGGCCAAGCATTGTTCTCGGGGCCGCCGGAGTATCGTTGCAGCTGGTGGTTTCGGTTGTCTCCATCATGCTGTTCGTCATCTGCGGCGGGACGAACAAGGACGTGGCGCCCTGGCAATCGCTCAAGGTGCCGGACTTCAACGCGATCGGGCGCTACGAACGCGTGCTCAAAGACACGGTGGCCCACCGCAACGAACTGGGCCGCCTGATGCTGGGTGGCGCCGTCGTGTCCTTGATTCCAGAGGCTGCCAAGCTGGACGAGTGGGTATGGCAGTGGGAAATGGACAAGCTGCCCAATCCCGACGCGGTGATCTACATGGATGGCGCAAAACTGGACCGCGACGAGGTTGAGAAGGTCATCACCGCCAGCGCGCTTTCCCATCACTGCCAATTGAGCGGCACACCATTTATATTGGCCACTCGCATGGAAACCGGATTGTGTCGGTAGAGCGGTCTCCCGTAATGGGGGAGCCGCTGACCTACAGTCAGCGTTCCTCTGCGCTAAGTACGAACATTTGCGGCAAAATTTCCTCGATTCGTGCGCACGGCCCATACGGTACTTTGTCCTCTGCAACACGCAGAACAACATCGCCCGCCAGGATCCGAAGAGTCCTGGCCGTGCCCGGCAATGGATCACGATGACAGCATGAACAGACGGTACCTGGGATCGGCAATCAGCGCGCTGCGCAGCTGGCTTGCAGGCGTTGGCGCCCCCTCCAGACGATCCGGCGTCTCCACGGAGGAATGGCGTTCAGCAGCGAACACGTGGGAAGCCTTGGCCCGCAGCGACCCGCTTTGGGCAGTCCTAAGCGAGCCCGACAAGCGTGCACGGAGGTGGAAGGTCGATGCCTTCTTCAAGACTGGGGAGGAGCTTGTTGAAAGGGTCCTCAGTCGCGCCGAAGCGGCGAATGCACGCATAAAGTACGGGCTTGCGGTCGATTTCGGCTGTGGCGTCGGGCGCCTCAGTCGTGCGTTCGCCCACCGCTTCGACAAGGTGATGGGGATCGATATTTCGCCGACGATGATCGCCATCGCACGCGAGCTCAATCGGGATCATGCGAATCTGTCGTTTCACCTCAATCAGCGCAGCGATCTCCGGTTCCTGCCGGATGCCTATGCAGACTTCGTCTGCAGCCACATTACGCTGCAGCACCTGCAGCCGGACTTGGCGGAAGGCTACATTTGCGAGCTCTTTCGCATCGCACGTCCTGGCGCATACGTATACTTTCAGCTTCCTTCACACTTGGTCTCGTCCGACAGCGAGGCCAGTCTGGCCGCCGAGGATTGCCGAGCCGCTCTCTGCATAAAGTCGGCACCGACGGCCCTCTGGCCGGGCGCAGCTGGTGATGTCGTTGTGCAAGTGCGCAACGCAACGTCTGTTGACTGGCGGGTGCCGCTTCACCTGGGCAATCACTGGCGCACTCTCGATGGCAAGGTGGAGCGTTACGACGATGGCCGGTCGGCGCTGCCGTCGCTGGACGGCGGCGACAGCGTAGACATCGTGCTGCCCATCGCAGCTCCAGCCGAGCCCGGGGTCTATCGACTCGACGTCGACATCGTCCAGGAAGGGGTTCGATGGTTTGCGGATGTCGGTAGTCCGATCACTTCGGTTTCCGTACGTGTCGAGACTGAGGCACAGGAGAGGGGTCCAATCCACGTCCCCCTGGGGATCGCGAACAATATCGATTCCGTCTATACCCCTGCGCCAGCGTTCGAGATGCATGGGATTCACCGCAGCCGGATCGAAGCCATCGCACGGAAGTGTGGCATGCGCCTCATCCGTTGCGACGACTACACCACTGATTGGCTTTCGCATGAGTATGTCTTTGCCAAGCCGATCTAGGCACGCGTGGGGGCGTTGCCGCGCGTTTCGGCGGTGTTGTCGCTGGGGATGATGGCGGGCCCCGCCCGCCCCGTCGCTGCACAGGCCGCTTGACCCCCGACCTCCGCCAGTCGACTTTAGCGGCGGAGGTCGTTGTATGAGGAAGTTACTGGTCGCCGTTGGCTTGTTGATGCTGGCCGGCTGCAGCGAGAATTCGGTCTGGTGGAAAGCCAACAACGCCTGGGGCACAGGGACCTTCCCCGTCGCCAATCCCGGCCAGGCGGCCCTCTACATCGTGCGCGAGCCCGCGCAGCCCGATTCTCCGCCGATCAACATCACCATGGGCCGGCAACCGGTCGGCAGCATCGCGCCGCCGAACTACATGCGCTTCGACCTGGCGCCCAAGCTGTACGATCTGCGGGCCTACGGGCCGCAGGCCAACAGCGAGCTGATCATCACCGTGGCGCCCGGCCAGACGCGCTTCTTCCTGGCCCAGCTCACGCCCAACGGCGGCGCCGAACTCTTGGAGCTCTCGCAGGAGCAAGGCCGCAAGCTCGCGCGCAAGGGCGAGCGCCTGTACACGCCCGAGATCAACAGCGACTTTTGATTGGACTCATGGTCTTCCGGACCGCGCGCGTCCCCTCGCGGCCCGGAAGAATCTGACGCATAGCTAATCGCGCTGGACGCACATGGCGATGCCCATGCCGCCGCCGATGCAGAGGGTGGCGAGGCCCTTCTTCGCGTCGCGCTTCTGCATCTCGTAGAGCAGGGTCGTCAGCACGCGTGCGCCCGAGGCGCCGATCGGATGGCCGAGCGCGATCGCGCCGCCATTGACGTTGAGCTTCTCGGGATCGAGGCCGAGCTGCTTGCCGACTGCGACGGCCTGCGCGGCGAAGGCTTCGTTGGCCTCGACCAGGTCGAGATCCTTCACCGTCCAGCCGGCTTTCTTCAGCGCCGCCTGCGAGGCCGTCACCGGGCCGATGCCCATGATCGAGGGGTCGACACCCGTGGTCGCCCACGACACGATCTTGGCGAGAGGCGCGATGCCGCGCTTCTTGGCCTCGTCGGCGGTCATCAGCACCAGAGCCGCCGCGCCGTCATTGATGCCCGACGCGTTGCCGGCGGTGACCGAGCCGCCTTCCTTGGTGAAGGCGGGGCGCAGCTTGGCCAGCGTCTCGACGGTGGTGCCGTGGCGCGGGAACTCGTCGGTGTCGACCACGACCTCGCCCTTGCGGGTCTTCACCGTGACCGGGACGATCTCGTCCTTGAAGCGGCCGGACTTCTGCGCCGCCTCGGCCTTGTTCTGCGACGAGGCCGCGAAGGCGTCCTGCTCGGCGCGGGTGATCTGGAACTTCTGGGCCACGTTCTCGGCGGTATTGCCCATGTGATAACCATGGAAGGCGTCCCACAGGCCGTCCTTCAGCATGGTGTCGATCATCTTGAACTCGCCCATCTTGGTGCCGTCGCGCATGTAGCCGGCGTGCGGCGCTTGACTCATGCTCTCCTGGCCGCCGACCACCATGATCGAGGCGTCGCCGTTCCTGATCGCCTGCCAGCCGAAGGCGACGGCGCGCAGGCCCGAGCCGCAGAGCTGGTTGATGCCGAGAGCGGTCTTCTCGACCGGGATGCCGGAATTGACGGCGGCCTGGCGGGCCGGGTTCTGGCCCTGAGCGGCGCCCAGGATCTGGCCCATGATGACTTCGTCGACTTCCTCGGGCTTCACCTTGGCACGCTCGAGCGCGCCCTTGATGGCGACCTTGCCGAGGTCGTGGGCGGGCACGGCGCCGAACGCGCCGTTGAACGAGCCGATCGGTGTGCGCGCAGCACTCGCGATGACGATTTCGGTTGCCATATGATCCTCCTTGCGGGCCGCCCTGTTGCGGACTTTATAGGCCGGCGACCGGCACCGGCAAGGACCCGTCTTGGACCGTCATCATCTCCTCACGGAACGGCTTGATTTGCACCCCATCACCATGGCCGATGCGGACCGACTGGCGGTATTGCACGCCGATGCGCGTGTCATGAATCTTCTTCAGCACGGCGTGCTGGCGCGCGCCGAAAGCGACGCCATGGTCGCCAACTACGAGGCCGAATGGCCGGCGTTCGGCTTCGGCAGCTGGACGGCGACCGAACGCACGACCGGCCAGCTGGTCGGGCTGGGCGGGCTGCGCGTGCACACCGGCGACTACGGCGTGGCGATTCGCCTGGCCTTCACGCCCGAGGCGCAGGGCAACGGCTACGGGCCCGAGCTCGCCCGCGCCTCGCTGGCCTTCGCCTTCGAGGTCGCGAAGCTGGATCGCGTCGTCGCTCTCACCCGGTCGGACAATGGTCCAAGTCAGCGCTCGCTGGAGAAGGCCGGCATGGTGCGCGAGCGCGAGATCAGGATGGAGTCTGGTCGCATCATCCTGCTGTACGCCGTGCACAATCCGAAAAGCGCGAAGCGCTAGTCGACCTGCGTCGCCGACAGGTTTTGGGGCCTGCGGAAGCCTATGGCAATCCAGGCAGCGAGCAGCCTCAGCATGAACTTGACGGAATGTCCGCGATGGTTCGGCACGTCGTCGGGAAGCGCGACGCCGACGCGCCGCTCCCCCGTCATGACCCGCATTTCGAGCGGTGGCGCTCCCGTCGCAAAACGGTTGCGGTACATCGACACCCAGTGTCCCTTGGTGAAGTCGAGGAACATCGCCGAGTTGCAGCAAGTGGCGACGATCCGCCGGGTCGGAGAAGCGGGCTCGAGTCGATGCTCTTCGAGATGCTGGCGTCCGGTCACGCACCGCACCCGATCCTTGCGATAAAGGATCACGCTCGTTCCGCCGTCGCTATCGAGCACTGGCGGGGCGGATGCCAGCCTCTCGAGCCGATACCCGGCGTCCTGGCAGCTCGTGCAGTAGCAGGAGGCGGTCAGAATCGGTCGACCGATCGCCTCTATCCTTACCTTGCCGCATTGGCACGTCGCGACTCTATCCATCCTGGACCACCTCTCGATCCAAGACGATTGGGGAGGCGAAAAGGATTCCAGATACGGGCACAATGTCATCCCGAGCACAGAGGGACCTTTCCTGTTGCCTTAAAGGCCCCTCGCTTTGCTCGGGGTGGCAGTCCTGCCTGCCCGACCTGCGATAGCCAGGTTCAAGACCCATAAAGTCGCCCATCGCGTCTGCTTCTGACCCAGCTTTCAGGCATCGCTGACGTCGAGCGGTTCGTCAGAGAAGGGCCAGGAACTGACCTCGACATGGGACGAAGGTCGCGGCGTTTTCAGTAAAACTGGTGGCAATAGGACGCGCTCCGGTCTTGGAGGTGGCCCGTGCGGGCGATCCTGCGATGGGAAACAATGCGGAGAGCGCGCGGCAACGGGGCGGAGGATCGCCATGGAAGACCGCCAGTTTCGGGCCGCTTTGGATCTCCATTGGGCAGCGTCCGACGCCAGTGACTTCGAGCGGGAACACGAGATCTATCGCGAGGACGCCGTGCTCGAGTATCCGCAGTCGGGCGAGCGAATCCGCGGCCGGCGCGACATACAGGCGTCGCGCGCCGCGCAGCCGAGCAAGAAGCGCTTTACGGTGCGACGCATCCTGGGCGACGGCGATCTCTGGATCACCGAATTGGTCCTCACCTACGACGGCCAGCCGTCCTACACGGTGAGCATCATGGAGCTGAAGGACGGGAAGGTCGCTC
Organism: Pseudomonadota bacterium; assembly: GCA_023436825.1. Next base: position 9,727 of record JAEZHS010000519.1, read on the forward strand.
GCGAGACCCAATACTTCGGCGATCCGTTCGAGCCGGGACCATCACGCGCTCAATGGGTCGAGCGGATGCGGTGAACGCAGACGGCGTGAGGTGGACGACCCGCACGTCCTCGTGCGACCTGGATCCTGGAATGGGGGAGGACAAGCATGGCAGCGCCCGACACTCTTCGCTTTGCGAAGATCCCCCTCGCTCACGGATCCGGTGCAATGCCTGCGCTGGGGTTCGGGACGCTGATTGCCGATCACGTCGCGACCCGGCAGGCGACCAAGGCGGCCTTGGAGGTGGGGTTTCGCCACTTCGATTGTGCCGAACGCTACCGCAACGAACAGGCGGTCGGCGATGCTATGCAGGACGTCTTCAAGACGGGCGCGATTGGGCGGAAGGACGTGTTCGTCACCACCAAGCTCTGGAACAACAATCATCGTCCGGAGCGGGTCGCGCCCGCCTGCGAGGCGAGCCGCCGGCGGCTGCAGCTCGACTACCTCGATTGCTATCTCATCCATACGCCGTTTGCCTTCCAGCCGGGCGACGAGCAGGAGCCGAAGGACGAGCGCGGCCAGATCGTCTACGATTCCGGCGTGACGTTGGTGGAGACCTGGCGGGCGCTGGAGCGCCTGGTCGACGAGGGCAAGTGCAGCGCGATTGGCCTGTCGAACGTCAGCCTGGAGAAACTGCGAGAGATCGTCGATGCGGCGCGCATCAAGCCCGCGGTCGTCGAGGTCGAATCGCACCCGTATCTCCCGGAATGGGAGCTGCTCGAATATTGCCGACAGCAGGGGATCGTGCTGCTGGCGTTCGCGGCGCTGGGGCATGCGATGGAGCCGCGATTGCTCGACGACCCGGCGATCGTCGCCATCGCCCGGCGGCTCGACAGAACACCTGCCCAGGTCGCGCTCGCCTGGGCGGTGCAGCGCGGTACGGCTCTCTTGACCACGTCGGTCAAACCCAACCGCATCCGCGAGAACTTCGAGGTTTCGGCCCTGCCGGAAGATGCCATGCAGGACATCCGCAACGCCATCACGGCCAACGTCCGGTTCAACTCCGTCGTGGGGACGGGCGTGCCGGGATTCATTCCGCGGGATCGCTGAACACCGTCGGCTGTGCGCTCGATTGAGGGGCGCTCACGCCTGGGGTCAATCTCCGACGAACGCTTCGAGTCCGCCGATGTCCGGAATCCCGTCGGAAGCAGACATGGCGGGCCGACTTTCATGAGTTTTGAGCCTAATCGACCCGCGTCGCCGACAGGCCGTCCAGTGCCGCAGCCTCGCGGATCACTTCGAGCGCAGGCGTGAACACGTCGGGCGCGGCATCGACGGGATAGACGACGTAGGCGGAGAGCACGAATTCGGGTCCGCCGACAATCAGCGCCAGCCTGCCGCTCTGCAGGTGCGGCCGCAGCAGGCGGATCGGGAAATAGCCCGAGCCGCCGTGTTCGAGCACGTGCTGGAGGCCGAGCCAGCCGGTATTGGTCGTGAGCGCCGAGCCGAAGAAGTTCGGAAAGCTGGCGCTGTGCTTGGCGAAGAACTCCGGCCCCCAATCGACATAGACATAGCCCGGGCCCGGCTCCGGCTTGTCGTGCGGGTCGGTCGACGCGAGGACGAGGCGCTCGTCGAACAGCAACTCGACCTTGAGCCCGGGGCGACTCTCGGGCGTGTACATCACGCCTATGTCCAGGCGGCCCTCGACGAGCCCCTGCATGAGTTCGGCCTCCAGGCCGATCTCCGCGCGCACGGAGATGTCGGGCGCGCGCTGCAGCAGTACCGCGAGCCACCTGGTCAGGAACTGCTCCCAGAACCCGAACCGCCCGCCGATCGTCAGCGCGCCGCGGAAGCCCTTGGCAACGCCGATCTCCTGGCGCGCCTGCTCGACGGTGCGCACCAGCGTGGAAGCATACCTCTGGAAGTGCCGGCCTTCGGCGGTGAGCGTCGTGCCGCCCTTGTTGCGCACGAACAGCCGGCACCCCAGCGAGCCCTCCAGCGAGTGGATGCGGGCACTGATCGTCGACTGTGTGACATGCAGTCGCTCGGCGGCGCTGACGAAGTTGCCCGCCGCCACCACGGTGAGAAAGGTCCGCGCCAGTTCGGTATCCATGGATCGCTCCTTGGTATCGACATTTTCGATATCAACGGCCGATTTTCTTCGTTTTTCAAGTTTTAAGAGGAATAGTACGCTGATTCACCATGAATGATGCATCCCGCCAGGACGACGCCGTCAGCGCGGCCAGGGACGAGCTCGTCGCGAGCCTGAACGAACTGCTCGAAGCAGAGCGCGCCGGCGCGCGGGTGACGCTGGAGACGGCGCGCCAGTCGCACCATCCGACGATCGTGGAGTTGATGCAGTACATCCAGCACGACGAGGCGCGCTGGTGCGCAATGCTGCTGCGCCAGATCAAGGAGCTCGGCGGGACGGCCTCGCCGCGCATGGGCGCCTTCTATGAAAAGGCGATGGCGATCGACGACATCGCCGAGCGCATCACCTTCCTCAATCGCGGCCAGGGCTGGGTCGTGCGCAAGCTGCGCGAGCTGATCCCGAAGGTGGAGGACGCCGCGCTCAGCGCCGATCTTCACCACATGCTGTCGTCGCATGTCGCCAACATCACGCTGGCCAATTCCACCGACGCCCGCGCCTTGTCCAGCGCCGCGCCATGAAGGCCGTGAACGACAATGAGTCGCCGGAAGCAGCGCAAGAGTACGCCTCCCCTCCCTGCCTCATGCACAGGTTTGATCCGTTGACCGGCGATCGCGTCGTCGACCCCGATGTCGTGCGCTGGCGCAAGGCGGAGCGTGAAGGGCTGATCGCGGCCCGGCTGGCGATTCCCGCCACCGAACGCCGCCGCCTGTCGCATCGGATCGAGGCATGGCTCGACCAGGCGCTGGGCGATGTTTCAGGGCGGATCATCAGCGCCTATTGGCCCTTCCGTGGCGAGCCGGATCTCCGGTCTTGGCTGAAGGGCCTGGAGGCACGCGGCGCCGTCGGCGCGCTGCCGGTGGTGGTGCATCGCCATGCGCCGCTGATCTTCCGCAGCTGGCGCCGCGACGAGCCGCTCGAGCCGGGAGTCTGGAAGATTCCCGTGCCGTCACACGGTATCGCCGTGACGCCCGACATCGTCATCGCGCCCGTCGTCGGCTTCGATCCCCATTGCTTCCGCTTGGGCTACGGCGGCGGCTTCTACGACCGCACCCTCGCCGCCCTGCCCCGGCGGACCTGGATCGTCGGGGTGGGCTACGAGCAGCAGGCGATCCGGACGATCTATCCGCAGGACCACGATGTGGCGATGGAGATGATCGTCACCGAGAACGGCATCCTCACCCCGGCTGACGCCCCATGACGACCGGGCGACGATCGGCCAGCTTCAGGCCGAAGAGCGGCCGCAGGAACCAGAGCGGGCGCACCAGCCCGAAGTAGATCGCCGATGTGCCGATGAACGTCGCCAGCACGGCCAGGATGAAGCCGGCGACGGGCGGCGCGCCGATCCGCAGCAGCCAGTAGACGGCCATCACCGTCACGGTCTGGTGCAGGATGTAGAACGGATAGACGGCTTCGGTCGCCTCGCCGAGGAAGGCCGGACGCCTGGTCAGATGACGATTGGCGAAGCCCACGATGGCGAACAGCCAGGCCATGGTGTTCGCCGCAGACAGCAGGGCGAAGATCGGGCGGTCGGCATTGGCGATCGTGGGTCGCACGGTGCCCTCGAAGAACAAGACGTAGAGCGCACCGTAGGCCGCGGCGCCGATGGCGAAGGCCAGCCAGCGTTGGCGGTTCAACGCCAGAAGTATGTCGGACGAGCCGAACAGGAACGCACCGTAGAGCAGCAGCGCACCGTAGTAGACCAGCCCGTGCCAGTCGCCGATCAAGCCGTTGGTGTTGTAGGAGATCGGCGCCAGCCACAGGATAGACGCTGCGAGCGGCAGCACCATCAGCCACTGCAGTCTGAACCGCGCCGCCACGCGCCCCGCCTTGTCGAGCACACGGCGTCCCTCAGCGCCGCGCGCCCACAGGAAACAGGGCAGCAGGACGAAGGTGAGCACCAGGACGTAGGCCACGAACCAGAGATGGTGCCAGCTCACGTTGCCGTTGGGGTAAGGGCCGCCCTGGAAGGCCTGGGGCAGCCAGTCGAAGAACGAGCCGGTGAACTGGCCGCGATACAGGCGCTCGAGATAGATCTGCGGCGGCACGATGACGACCATGCCGAACGCCAGCGGCAGCAGCAGCCGCTTCACCCGATCGCGGGCGAAGGCAGCCGATGTGCGCGCCCCGAGCGCCAGCATGATGGCCGCCCCCGACACCAGGAAGACCAGCGGCATGCGCCAGCGGTTCACGAACCGCATGCCCTCGCGCAGCCAGTCGATGTCGTCGGAGCTGGTGAGATGCCAGCTCCAGCCCGACCACGCCATGCCGGCGTGGTAGGCGATCAGCAGGCCGAAGGCCAGGACGCGCAGCCAGTCGAGGTCGGCGCGGCGGGAGACGGACATGGGGCACCTCGTGATGAGGTGTCTTACCTATCCTTCAACCCGTTGATCTGGCTTGGAATTGTGACGACCGGCGGGGATTCTGGGACGACCGGCAGCGCCCGCGGGACGTCCGGTGGAGCGCGGACCTCCAGGGCCGCGCCCAATCAGCTCCTCACCGGCACCAGCGCCTCGAAGCGCTGGCGGTAGCGGCGGCTCAGGTTCACCTCGGCGCCGTCCTGCAGGCGGATGCGCCAGTCACCGCTGATCCAGGGCGTGACCTCGGCGATGCGCGCGACGTTCACCACGTAGGACTTGTGGACCCTGACGAAGCGCTTGGGGTCGAGCTCACCCTCGAGCCTGGTGAGCGAGGAGCGGATCTCCAGAGTCTCGCCGCCGACGTGCAGCACGGCATAGTTGCCCGCGGCCTCGATCCAGTCGATGTCCGCTACCTCGACCATGATCTCCTTGCCGCGCTTGCGGACCGCGAAGCGCTCCGGCAGAGCCACGGTCGCTGCGCTGGCCGGCGCCACGGGTGCAGAGGGCGGCGCTTCCGCCATGGCAGCAGCTTGCGGACGGTCGAGCAGATGGCGCAGCAACTCCGTGGCGGCGCTCAGCATGCCGTAGTTCACGACATCCTTGGCGAACTCGAAGACCAGCCGGTCGACGGTCAGCGGGAAGCTGTAGTCCTCGCCCAGAATGCCGGAGAACCACAGCAAGCGCAGCGCGGCCATGCCGAGCGTGTGGATGATGCTGAACGGCACCAGCCCGGCGACATGGATCGCAATGTTGCGCGCGCCGCCGCGGATCGGCCAGCGGCGATGCATCCAGTAGAGCACTGGCAAAAGGGCTGCGACGACGAGATGGCTGCAGGCTTCGACGGCAAGGGCGCGACCATAAGAGACAGCCTCGCCACGGCTCGCCTCGTTGGCGAGCTCGACATGGGCGTGGGCGAACACCGAGACCGTGAGCAGCACAGTCCAGATGGCGACATGGCGCCAGACGATCGAACGTTCCTGAGGCGTCATCGCGAGTGTTTGGAAGGCGGGCGTTTGGCAGGAATGGTTGCCAACCAGCCCATCAACGGGGTCCAGCAGAGGTCGCGCGCGCGGCCGCTCACCACCATGCCGATATGGCCGAGCGGCAGGTCGAGCCGCGTTGCGTTCTTGAGGCCGCGGCCTGGCTCGGCCAGCGCTGCGGCCGACAGTGGCGGCACGATGCGATCGCCGGACGGAATCATGACCAGCGACGGTGTCGCGATCTTCGACGGCACGATGCGCTTGCCGCCGACGATCCATTGGCCCGCGCCGGGCTGGTTGTCGCCGTACCAACCGATCAGGCACTCGCGCGCCGTCGGGCCGGCGAGCGGCGCGCCCTCGTTCAGCCAATCCTCGAGAAGCACGAACTCGCGCGCCGCGCTGCCTTGCTGATCCATGCCGAGGAAACGGCCGAACTTCTTCACCGCAAGCCACGGATCGAGCGACCAGAACAGGGTCTGCAGAATGTCGACCGGCAATTCGCCGACCTGGTCGGCGACGCGCGCCAGCATCGGTCCGGCCGACAGCAGGAAGGCGTGGCCGGTGCGGTCGGCATGGAAATCCCACGGGGCGGCCAGCAATGCGAGGCCGGCGACACGGCGCGGCTGGCGCGCGGCCAGCGCCACGGTAAGCGTGCCGCCCATGCAGTAGCCCATCACGGCCGGCGCCCGCCGTGCGCGCTTGGTGACGAAGGCGAGCGCGCGTTCGAGGCGGGCCACGTAGGCCGTCATGTCGAAGCGGCGTTCGTCGGCATCGGGCGTTCCCCAGTCGACGAGATAGGGCCTGAGCCCGGCCGCCGCCATCGCCCGCAGCAGGCTCTTCTCCGCGGTGAGGTCCAAGACTTCCCAGCGGTTGATCAGCGAGGGCACGACCAGCACGGCGCGCGCCCCCCGCACCCGCGCCGCGCGATGCGTGGCGCCGTAGTCGAGCAGGCGCGTGTTGCCCTCGCTCCACACGGCCGGCGGATTTTCGAGGTCGCGGTGGACCGGATGCCGGCGATAGGCGAGCACGCCCTCGGCCAGCCGATCCATGCGGCGGGCGATCTCCTTGTGCAGCGCGCTTTCGAACTTGCCGGCGCCGGCCTTGGCTTCGAGGGCGGCGATCTCCGGCAGGAGAGCGGCGATCGATTCAGGAACCGCGCTTTGATTCGAGCTCGGCGATCCGGGCTTCCAGAGCTTCCATGCGCTTTCGGAGCTCGCCCACGTCATCAGCGCCGTTCCCAGGTGAAGCGGCAGCGGACGGGGACCCAGTCTTGCCGGAGGAGTCCTGGGCTGCATGAGATGCTCCTTGGGATGCTTGCAGGGCGCTTGCGACCTGGGCGTTCGCGGCAGCGAAAAGCCGCGCGATCTGCTCGGTCAGCGCCTGGTCGGAGGCGAGCCCGGCGAGCTGGCTTTGCCAGAGATCGAGATAGCGCCGGGCAAGCTTGTCGAAATCGCCTGCGTCGTCGTTTTCAGGGGCCATGTGCGGACTATAGCCCGCAATGGTGACGATCGCCGCGTGAACACTTTTTTCGCACGCGCAAACCGCTCCTTGTCGCACTGCGGTATCGGCGCTAAGGTGACCGCGTCCCGAGTAAACGGACGTTCACTCGCGTGCTCCAGGGAGCGAAGCGTAATGGCCGATCAGGCAGGATCCGAAGGCGGACCCAAACCCGCTCCGGTAGTGATCAAGAAGTACGCGAACCGGCGACTCTACAATACGGCGACATCGGCGTACGTGACGCTCGACCATCTGGCGCAGATGGTGAAGGAGAAGACCGACTTCGTGGTCTATGACGCCAAGACCGGCGACGACATCACGCGCTCGGTGCTGACGCAGATCATCTTCGAGGAGGAGAGCAAGGGCGGGCAGACGCTGTTGCCGATCCCTTTCCTGCGCCAGCTCATCTCATTCTACGGCGACAGCCTGCAGGGTGTGGTGCCGCAGTATCTCGAGATGTCGATGGCGCAGTTCGCGCGCAACCAGGAGCAGATGCGGCGCTATCTGCAGAACGCCTTCGGCTTCAACCCGTTCCAGCAGTTCGAGGCGATGGGCAAGCAGAACATGGCGATGTTCGAGAAGGCCATGCGGATGTTCAATCCGTTCCAGCTGCCTGGCGGACCCGGGACGCCGCCCGCCGGAGCAAACGGCCAGGAGCCGGCGACCAAGGGCGAAGCGCCCGCCACGCCGGCGCCGGCCAACGACACGGCGATCGACGATCTCAAGCGCAAGCTCGACGAGCTGCAGAACCAGCTCGCGGAACTCAGCAAGAAGTCCTGATCGATGGGTGATGGGCCACCGCCGCTCAGGCGTGTGATGTCGCCGTGCATCGGCATCTGCACGCTCGATCGCAAGAGCGGCTTCTGCCTCGGCTGCAAGCGCACCGTCGAGGAGATCGGCCGCTGGATGATGCTGGAGGACCCCGAGCGGCAGAAGATCATCGACCAGCTGCCGCTGAGGAAGATCGCTTAGTCTAACGCCCCTTGAATGTCGGCTTGCGCTTCTCGCGGAAGGCTGACGTTCCCTCCTTGTAGTCCTCCGTCAGGCCGGTCAGCACGTTCTGCTCGGCGTCCATGTGCGAGCCGAGGTCGTGCAGGGCGAAGGCGACGCGGTTGACCGTCGTCTTGGTCATGCGCACCGGGATCGGCGGTTGCTTGGCGATGCGCTCGGCGAATTCCATGGCGGCGGCGAGCGCCTGACCGTCGTCGACCACCTTCTCGACCAGGCCCCATTCGAGCGCGTCGGCGGCCGGGATGCGATCGGACGCCAGGATCACCGCCTGCTTGGTGCGCGCCGGGCCCATCAGCGCGACCATGCGCGGGATCGAACCCCAGCTCATGTTCATGCCGAGCTCGACCTCGGGGATGCGGAAGTGCGCACCCTTGCCGCAGAAGCGGAAGTCGAGCGCCACGACCAGCGCCGCGCCGCCGCCGATGCAATGGCCCTCGATGGCGGCGATGGTCACCTGGTCCAGCTCCTGCCAGGCGCGCGACATCTTGGGGCCGAGCCGCTGGCGATGGATCTTCTCGGAGATTGTCGCCGTATCGCGCAGGCGGCCTTCGGGATCCTTCAGGTCGAACCCGGCCGAGAAGGCCTTCGCCGAGCCGGTCAGGATCACCACCGAGGTGTCGAGATCGTCCTCGAAGTCGCGCGTCACGTCGCGCAGCTCGCGCATCGCCTGGTAGGAGAAGGCATTGACGTTGTCGCCGCGATCGAAGCGCACGACGGCTATGCGGCCCTGTGGGCCCAGCCCCTTCTCGACTTTGACGAATCGCCGCTCCATGTCGCGTTCCTCCTGTGTTCGCCGCCAGATAGAGCTTTAGCGGCTCGGCTTTACAAGCGCGAGGGCGTTGGCTTGGATGGCCCTCATGTCGAAATCGATCGCCTTCCTTTCGCTCGAACGCCGCATCGACGCGATGTTCGCCCGCTACACCCAGCCCGGCTCGCCGGGCGCCGTCGTCGCCGTGGCCCAAGGCGGCGAGGTCGAGATCTGCAAGGGCTACGGACTCGCCAGCGTCGAGCACAACGTGCCGATCACGCCGCAGACGCGCTTCCGCATCGCCTCGGTCAGCAAGCAGTTCACCGTCACCACGGCGCTGCTGCTGGCGGCCGAGGGCAAGCTCGATCTCGGCGACCCGCCGCACAAGTACCTGAAGGAGCTGAAGCCGTTGCCGGTCACCATCGACCAGATGATGCGCAACTCCAGCGGTCTGCCCGACTTCCTCGAGTTGCTGCGGCTGGGCGGCCATGCGCTGGAGAAACCGGTACGCGCCCAGGATCTCCTCGCCGCCTGCATCCGCAACAACCATCTCAACTTCGCGCCCGGCAGCCGTTTCCTCTACAGCAACTCGAACTTCCTGCTGCTGGGCTTCATCATCGAGCGACTGACCAGGAGGAAGCTGGGCGACGTGATGGCGGAGCGCATCTTCAAGCCGCTCGGCATGACCAGCACCATGCTGGCCGATGCCATCGACACGGTGATCCCCAACCTCGCCACCGGCTATCTCGGCGACGGCAAGACGGGCTTCCGCCGCGCCGGCCACGCCTATCCGCAGGGCGGCGAAGGCGGGCTCACCTCCTCGGTCGAGGATCTGCTGATCTGGAGCCGGCACTACGACAATCCCGTGCTGGGCAAGACGCTGCCGGCGCAGCTCGCCGCCGCCGCGCCGCTCGCCGGCGGCCACGCCAACCACTATCGCCGCGGCGTCGGCATCGGCGAGGTGCGGGGCTTGGAGACGGTGGGCCATGGCGGCCTGTGGCCGGGCTATCGCACCGAGTTCCTGCGCGTGCCGGCGGCCGACCTCACCGTGATCGTGATCGCCAATCTCGCCACCATCGATCCCTGGCGGGCGGCGCATGCCATCGCGGCCGACGCGCTGGAGGGCGACAAGCGGTTGAAGGCCAGGCTGGATCCCATCACCGAGGCCGAGATCAAGCCGATCGCCGGCACCTGGTTCAATGCCGAGGAGCCGTCGCTGTTCGACCTGGCGTGGAAGAACGGTGAAGCCGTGGTCACGCAGAACGGCATGCCGTTCGTGCTGGGTCGCCGCCCGGGCGGCTGGTTTGGCGCCGAGCGCGGCTCGTTCGAGTTCATGCTCAAGCCCGGAAAGGGCTCACTGCGGGTCGATCTCGGTGCTGGCCGCGTGCTGTCCTTCAAGAAGCTCGGCAAGCGCAAGGCCGTGCCGGCGGCCGTCGCCGGCACTTATGCCTCGGCCGATTCCGGCGCCGTCTGGGACATCAAGGGCAGGGGCGACAAGTGGGAGGGCACGGTCAGCGGCCCGTTGATTGCGGGCGGCCCAGCCTGGCCGGTGCGCGGCCTCGATGCCGACACGATCGAGATCGACACGCCGGGCAACTGGATCTCGGTGAGCCAGCTCGCCCACCTGGTGCGCGATAGCGCCGGCAAGATCGAGGCGCTCGAGGTCTCGACCGGCCGCATCAAGAAGATGCGGTTCGATCGGACGGTTCAACGTCTTGCGGACCGCGCGCATCCTGCGCGCTCATCATCATGAGCGAGCTGGAAGCTCGCGGTCCGGAAGAATATGAGATCAGCGGAACGGGATCGCGTACAGCAGGCCGCCGTTGGTCCACAGCGCGTTCTGGCCGCGCTCGAGCTTGAGCGGCGTGGCGGTCCCGACGTTGCGCTCGTAGCTCTCGCCGTAGTTCCCGACCTGCTTGATGACGTTGTACATCCACTTCTCGTCGACGCCGAGGGCCTTGCCGTAGCCCGGCGTGACGCCGAGGAAGCGCTTGATCGTCGGGTCGTCGCTCTTCAGCATCTCGTCGACGTTCTTTGAGGTGATGCCCATCTCCTCGGCCTCGATCATGCCCATCAGGGTCCATTTCACGAGGTCGAACCACTGGTCGTCGCCGTGCCGCACGATCGGGCCCAGCGGCTCCTTGGAGATGCGCTCGGGCAGGATCACGTGCTCGCCCTTGCCGGCGAGCTGGGCGACGCGCACGGCGGCGAGGCCCGACGCATCGGTGGTATAGGCGTCGCAGCGGCCGGCCGCGTAGGCCTGCAGGAGCTCGTCGAGCTTCTCGATCAGCACCGGCTTGAAGGTCATCTTCTGCTTGCGAAAGTAGTCGGCGAGATTGAGCTCGGTGGTGGTGCCGGGCTGCACGCAGACGGTGGCGCCGTTCAGCTCCTTGGCGCTCTTGATGTTGGCCTTGGCGGGCACCAGGAAGCCCTGGCCGTCATAGAAGTTGACGCCGGCGATGTTGAAGCCGAGCGACGTGTCGCGCAGCAAGGTCTGCGTGGCGTTGCGCGTGATGACGTCGACCTCGCCCGACTGCAGGGCGACGAAGCGCTGCTGGGCCGTGGTCGGCGTGAACTTCGACTTCTCGGCATCGCCGAACATGCCCGCCGCGATCGCCTTGCAGAGATCGACGTCGAGCCCGGTCCACTTGCCCTGGCTGTCGGCCATGGAGAAGCCGGCCAGCCCGGTATTGACCGCGCACTGCACAAAGCCCTTGGCCTTGACGGCGTCGAACGTCTGGCCGGCAGACGCCGGCAACGACGCGAAAGCGGCGGCGCCGCCGAATGCGGCCGCCGCTATGAGTTTTTGAAGCATCCCTGACCCCCTTCGTTATTGTCGTCGCCAGCATAGCAAAAGCCGAGCCGCGCTACGTCACGCCCAGCACAGCTACGCCGTAGGGGAGCAGATGCCGATCTTGGGTGACCAGAACCAACCCCGCGATTCGGGCCTGGGCGATCAGCAACCGATCGAACGGATCGGCATGATGCATGGGCAACGATCCCGCCGCATCAGCGTGGGGTGGCGTGATATCCAGGATATCGAAGCCGGTGTTGGCGAGAACTTGCAGGATGTCGTCGCCAAATACGAGCTTCCCGCATGCCCGTTTGATGGAAATCTCCCAGACGCTGACGGCGCTCACGACCACACGGTTGGCAGAATCAGCGATGGCGGCGCGAGCGGCTTCGACAAGGCGTGGATCGACGGCTGTCCACCACAGGAAGGCGTGGGTATCGAGAAGCAAATCCACGTCAGGGATCGTAGCCGAACAACTTCAACAACTCCGGCGGTAACGGCGCATCGAAGTCGTCAGACATGTGCGTCAGTCCAAGGAGCTTTCGTTGCTTGCGTGGCCCTTTGGCCTTCCTGTCAGGCACTGCAGGCACCAGTTTGGCCATCGGCCGCCCATGCTTGGCAATGACGATCTCCTCTCCGGACGCAGCACGATCCACCAGCGATGAAAGCTGGTTCTTGGCTTCGTAGAGGTTGAAGACCTTGGCCATGGGAATTTGGCCAATTTGGCCAAATTCTACCGCTTCGGCCTCCCGCCGGTCAAATCGTGCGCTCGACCATCAGCTTCTTGATCTCGGCGATGGCCTTCGCCGGGTTCAAGTGCTTGGGGCACGTCTTGGTGCAGTTCATGATGGTGTGGCAGCGATAGAGCCGGAACGGATCCTCGAGCTGGTCGAGCCGCTCGCCCGCGGCCTCGTCGCGGCTGTCGGCCAGCCAGCGATAGGCCTGCAGCAGGATGGCGGGGCCGAGATAGCGCTCGCCGTTCCACCAGTAGGACGGGCAGGAGGTCGAGCAGCAGAAGCACAGGATGCACTCCCACAGGCCGTCGAGCTTGGCGCGCTCCTCGGGCGACTGCAGGCGCTCGCGCGTCGGCGGCTGGGTCGAGGTCTTGAGCCACGGCTCGATCGAAGTGAGCTGGGCATAGGGCACGTTGAGGTCGGGCACCAGGTCCTTGACCACCGGCATGTGCGGCAGCGGGTAGATCTTGATGTCGCCCTTCACGTCGGAAATGTACTTGGTGCAGGCGAGCGTATTGGTGCCGTCGATGTTCATCGCGCACGAGCCGCACACGCCCTCGCGGCACGAGCGGCGGAAGGTGAGCGAGCTGTCCATCTCGTTCTTGATCTTGATCAGCGCGTCGAGAACCATCGGACCGCAGGTGTCCATGTCGACTTCGTAGGTGTCGACCGACGGGTTCTTGCCGTCGTCCGGCGTCCAGCGGTAGATCTTGAACGTCCTGATGTTCTTGGCGCCACCCGGCGCCTTGTAGGTCTCGCCCGTACCGATCTTGGAATTGGCGGGCAGTGCGAACTCAGCCATCGCTTCCTCTTAGTAGACGCGCGCCTTCGGCGGGAACGACTGCACGTCGTTGCTCATCGGCTGCAGGTGGACCGGGCGGTAATCGATGCGGGTCCTGCCGGTCTTCTCGTCGACCCACACGACCGTGTGCTTCATCCAGTTCTTGTCGTCGCGCTCGGGGAAGTCCTCGTGCGCGTGCGCACCGCGGCTCTCGTGGCGGTTGGCGGCGGAGTAGATCGTGCCCATCGCCTGCAGGATCAGGTTCTCGAACTCCAGCGTCTCCATCAGGTCGGAGTTCCAGATCATCGAGCGGTCCTTGACGCGGATGTCGCCCTTGCCGGCGAACACCTTGTCCATGTTGGCGCAACCCTCGGCCAGGCTCTTGGTGGTGCGGAACACCGCGCAGTCGTTCTGCATGGTCTTCTGCATCAGCGCACGCAGCTGCGCCGTCGGCGTGCCGCCGTTGGCGTGACGCGCCTTGTCGAGGCGGGCGATCGCCTCCTCGCCGGCATTCTTGAGCTGCTTGTGGGTCTCGCCGGGCTTCAGCTGCTCGGCGACGCGGTTGGCGGCCGAGCGGCCGAACACGACCAGCTCGAGCAGCGAGTTGGAGCCGAGCCGATTGGCGCCGTGCACGCCGATCGAGGCCGCTTCGCCAAGCGCCATCAGGCCCGGCACCACCGAGTTGGTATCGCCGTCCTTAACGGTCATGGCATCGCAGTGATAGTTCGCCGGAATGCCGCCCATGTTGTAGTGGCAGGTCGGCAGGATGGGGATCGGCTGGCGGGTGACGTCGACGCCGGCGAAGATGCGCGCGGTCTCGGCGATGCCCGGCAGGCGCTCGTGGATGACCTTCGGGTCGAGATGCTCGACGTGCAGCTCGATGTAGTCCTTGTTGGGACCGCAGCCGCGGCCCTCGCGGATCTCGATGGTCATCGAGCGGCTGACGACGTCGCGGCTGGCGAGGTCCTTGGCCGACGGCGCATAGCGCTCCATGAAGCGCTCGCCGGTGCCGTTGGTGACGTAGCCGCCCTCGCCGCGCACGCCCTCGGTGATGAGGCAGCCGGCGCCGTAGATGCCCGTCGGATGGAACTGCACGAACTCCAGGTCCTGCAGCGGCAGGCCGGCGCGCAGCACCATGCCGCCGCCGTCGCCCGTGCAGGTGTGGGCCGAGGTGGCGGAGAAGTA